>JAAZON010000186.1 GCA_012797725.1 SAR324 cluster bacterium
CACCGGAGATGGCCGGTGTCCCGCTGGCACCATTAGCCTCAGCCCCGGAAGCACTCTCACTAGCTCTATATGTACGACCATTCACCCAATCCCGAACGAATACATCGGCGACCCCATTGTTATCATCACTAACAAGATTTGAGGCTAACGAATGAAAAGCTACCCTTTCGCCTGTTGCAGATATACTTGGATTTCGAGAAGCAAAATAACCTTGCACCTCAGCATCTGAGACCGAAATCATAACATTCTTGATGACCGGTTGTTCCATATCTCGAAGGAAGATATCACCTGAATTATTGGTATCACCAGGAGTAATATTGCTTGCCCAAGATTCGTAAGCCACATACCTTCCAGTAGATGAGATAGTTGGACTAAACGATGTCGAGTCTCCTGAAACGCCATCAAACCCAATCGAGACCAAAGCAAAACTGCCATCCCTGCGTTTGTATCTGTACACATCCACATTTGAGTTTGTATCAGCAGCAACAAGGGCAACATTGGAGCAAAAGACTACATACTCTCCATTCCCGGATACAGCCGGTTGAGATCCCTGAGCTATTGTCGTTACTGTCCCAGTATTGCAATCGTATAGTTTGACATCTGGTCCTGTTTCGAATGCCACAAAACAGCCGTCATCGGAAACTGACGGATTGACAGAAGAACTGCCCATCTCACTTAATTTCTTAATGTTAAAAGAAACCGATTCTGCAATAGCATTAAAATTACACAAGATTGTAAGAACTATCGCGACTAATAATCGATACATAAAAGCCTCCTCAACGCTTAAGCTCAAAATGAGCCACTTCTCTATCTTGGCATGTTTATTCACAAGCAATTAATCAATCATTGGCAATTTTGTCATCAGCGTCAATTGGGAATCATCTTCATGATTACTTATAAGCTTGTGCCTTCATAGAATCCCTATATTATGAAACGATTTCAAATATCTATCATTGACTCTATATTAAGCATCTTGTGTCTGCCTCTCTCATTTGATCGCGCTAAGGCAGAAGACAAAGAAGCGCTATTAAATGTTGGATGCATTTTTGCCCTTACCGGAAACCTTGCATCGCTTTGAACCGCGCAAGGAAACAGCTTTATTTTAGGCTTTGACGATGCGAGTGAATGCTTTTCTCTAAGAAGTGATTTTTTAACTGAAGATAATAGCGGAGCCTCCAAAATCGCAGTAAATAATGCTCATAAGTTTTCTCTGGCATAGACAAAGGCAATCTATTCATCTTTGTCTTTACTCACATTACTAAGACTCCAAAAAACATAGGTGCACTCTAACGTTCCCATGGTTTACATTTCCATGCTAAGAACGATAGCAGCCCCCCCCTTTTTGATATGATTATTTGATTACTTGAAAAGATTCTTGCTTGTCATTTTTTTGCTTTGCACTTTTCACCCTTTAGAGGATTCAGCCCCTCGACAAGCGCGATCTTAGTGGTCATTGCTTGTCAACTAGCTATCAAAACGGCTTAAATCTGTCTTGTCCAAAATTGAGGCCCTGACAAGCAACGTTCCAGGCTTGCCAAGATTGCGATCTTGGTGAGGGAAGGAGAACGGTTTCAGCAATATCTCATTTATGAGACATTAGTCGAAAGACTCGCCATATCAGTATTAATTGAACTATAATTACCCTAAAAACAATGACTGATTTGAGATTCATAGAAACAATTACTCAAGACCTCATAAGCGCAATCGGAGAAGATGGATTCATAGCGCCGGAGCATCTTAAGAAGCTAAGCCACTATAGTGAGCAGGAACTTAAATCTATTCGTAATTGCTACCGCGTCATGACAGCCAAAATCAAAGCAATTCCTCGTGGAGATGAGCTACTACATCAAGTACTAAGCGCAGCCGAAAATACAAAAGATCCCGATCTTTTGTCATTGGTCAAGAAACTCAGCCACATAGGGCGTAATGACAAAGAAATTAAAATGGGACTTCGTGGTGCTCTACACTGTTTTTCACATTCCTTGAGAAAGAATAGGCTCAACCCCTAGTAGTTCTCAATTTGGCACTGCTTTCTAACATAGCTAAAAAAAAGGGCGGAGTAACTTTCTGATTGCCAAAAAAATCCCTGCAATCAAGAATTTACTCTAAGGGATCGGGGGCTTAGACAATTAATCAACTCCACTTTGTATTTTTATGCCACATAACATTCTTGATTTCTTATAACAACTATGAGAGCCCTTGCTCATTGGTTAAGGTTTTTAGCAAGTCTCCAAGACTGATAATGAATTCAAGCAAAATTAATATAGCACCCATTTCCAAGGAAGAGGTCCAACCTTCATCCTCAGTTCTTCCAAATTCTCAGAACAAGTTAGAGAGCATCAGAGAGCAGATGGGCAAACCCCCTTTGAGCTCTCAGAATCAGGGAACGCAAGGCAGCTCCGCTGGGGAGGCTCATCGGCTTATGGCTCTTTATTTAACCGGAAAGCTTTCAGCTCAGCAACTTGCTTTTAAGCTACGGGTTCATAACAGCGTAGTCGCTGAAACATTAATTAAGCAATCGAAGCAGGACGCAACCAAAGCCCTAGATTTGCGTGAAGTTCCACGGGCGAACATGGCCAATCCTGGTGCTGGACCAAACGCCGACTCTCGAGATAGGCCAGCTCCTAAGACAGCCGCAGAGGCGAAAGCCCAAGCCAGAGATTGTCAGGATGAATCGAAGAGACAAAAACTGGAACGGCAGCAAAAACGAATTGAACAACAACAACAGCAACTAGTTATCAATATTTCAAATTTCTTCGAAAGGGAAGCTCAAGACATAAAGGGCGCTCATCAATGTCGTGAAATGCAAAGGAAAGAAAAGGAGGCGCAAGAAGAACTGATTAATGAAGAGAGCACTCAGGAAGAAACTCAACAGTACCTCTCTCGGCAATCCAAACGTCAGAGTCTTCTCAATCGAGCCCGTCTTTACGTTGGAAAATTAATAGAAAAAGCCAAGAATATGGTGCAAACCGGAGCAGGTCACCAAGGACGCTAATAAATAGCTGCTGCAGCTGAATTCTAATTTCCCAATGAAATATTTGATTCAAAAAGATTACGAGTATTGTCGGGGAAGAGGATCGTCTCTTACTGCCACAGAGCAAGAACTATCTAAAGCGAAGGATATAATGGACCACTGCACTAAGGGAGAATTAATGAAGAAAGAATTCACTTCCGAATAAGATTTCAGAGCAATTCAATCGTCTTTTAGTTCTCGAGAATCAAATTAAGATCGTTTGCAAGTCGCACAAATTTTAATGGATCGCGCGACCGTCTATTCACTTGCACTTCATAATGCAGATGCGGGCCTGTTGACATTCCGCTATTACCAGCTATCGCAATTCTTTCTCCTCGTGCCACCTTCTGACCTTCAGAAACGAGACTTCTTGCGAGATGGGCATAGCGTGTACTAATTCCGTTTCCATGGTCTACATCTACGACTTTTCCGTATGTACGATCGAATTTCACTTTACTGACTGTTCCATCTGCCGTGGCATGCACCATTCTTCCATTCTCTAGGGTAAAATCAGTCCCTTTATGAAAAGACAGCCCTCGCCTAAATACAGATCTTCGGAAGCCATACCCTGAGGACGTATCACCCAGCAAAGGAGGACCTAAAGGGATTCTATTCAAAAAATCCGTATATGTATTTAAAGTCATTAATAGGTTTGACGTATCAGAAGAGTTTAAAGTAGGCATCTTTAGAGTTTCTTCATCATCCTCCTGGTTCCCAATAACTTTCTGACAGTTAAGAA
>JAAZON010000187.1 GCA_012797725.1 SAR324 cluster bacterium
AAGTCCACGATAACACGATGCAAAAGGAGCAGTAAATTAAAAGTCACGAAAAGGTCTGGACTATAGCCACGGAAACCTGATTTGGCCATATAGAGCAACATTATCATCATTAGGCCTAAGAGGAATAAGTCAGATATATTGAGTGGCCCAATTGAAACATTAAATGACGATGTCGAAAGCCAATCGTAGGCAGGATCAAGAACTAGATAAAATGCTAGCAGCTTTCCAGAAAAGTTTTTGTTACTATACATGTTTCAATCCAATGGAGTGCGTAATTGAAACCCAACTAAGTTGTAGAGCCATAAATGACAGAAAGATACCAAGCAGTATAAAACCCTTATTTATTATGATCCCTGACGCAAAAGGCTGCATGGTCACCGTAAATAAAGACAGAAGTAACAATATGGGCCAGAGAACAGCTCTAGATCGTGATTGGCAATTGCCGACAATCCATTGGGTAGCCAAGACACCAAGAAATGGCGCGATTGCTACTGCTACACCCCAGGCATTTGTCCAAATAGCAAGTAAAATAACCAGTACATTTGAAAGGGCTGCAATAAGTCGAGTTAAGGATCGTGTCCGCTGACTCCAGAAAAGAAGAGCTGAAAATTCAATCATGCGTAGATTGATGTAGCAAGCGGAGGTAAGAAACAATAGTAGAGACAACTTGGCTATTAATGGATTTGGGTTAATTTGCGGCAAAACTATAACAAGTATGAGGCAGTAAGCAGACATGATCCACGCTGCAGGTTTCCATAGACGCTTAACAAGGTAGAATTGTTCATCGGGATTCTGCAATTTCCGCAAATTCACATATGCAGGATCCAGTACATAGTTCAGCAATATGAGAGGAATCCTCAAAAATTTACGCACATAAAAATAAACCATTAAAAAAGGAGTCGGTGCTAGAGCATTTAACAGCAGTAAGTCCAAATGTGACGACAAGTAATTGAGCACATCAAAACTAATGTAATGCTTCAGGTCATTCCGATTAGCCTTGAACTCTTGCCAATCAAGCAGACAATCTTTCCATCCAACAAGCTGCACTTGACGTAGTATCCAATACAAAGAGATAATTGACTTGAAAAAAAGCAAATAAGGCATTACGGCGATATTGAAGGCTAACAATAAAAAAGCGACTTTCGTTAACAATTGATTGAACATGTCCCATAAATTGTATCTCAAAAATTGACCACGTTGACGTAGATCTTGTTGCATTATATCAGCAAAGCGATCCAGTGCAATCAATGCAATTAACTGTCCCCATGCGCTAAATATAGGAATCCACTGTAAACCTTGAGCAGCAATTGAGATGATAAGTGAAACCAATCCCAACAAACGCAAGGAACCGAACTCAATGAGTTTATAACTTCTACTCTGCAAACCAAAACAAAGCAAAGTAGAAAAAGCTAAGCCAACCTCATATCGGATATACTGGTGTACCAATTCGTCTTGCGCCACTTTATAGAAATAAACGATAAAAATATATGTCAGAGCGCTTTTTGCCACACCAAACAAGACATTGTGGTTGATGGTTTTGTTTAACACAACAACCCTCCTCAATCTTGTTCAACTTCGTCTAAAAGGCGACTGAAGGTCCGGAACCTGGTAAATCGCGCACGGGCGGCATGGTAACCATTTAGTGCAATACGGTTGCGAAGTTCATCGTTTTTGAGCAACTCGTCAATCTGTTGTGCTGCTTCTTTCATATTAGAATAAATCATGACTTCTTTACCATGTTGGTAAAACTCCGAGGATCCTTCTGGGCAGTCCAGGACTTGAGCAACACCGCAGGCATTGAGCTGATAGCAACGTGTATTAGAAGGTCCATAGCTAAAGTGTATATTGATGCCTACTTTTGTCCGAGCGTAAAGCTCAGCTAAATTTCCATTGTAAGGACCAACCCAACGTTTTCCATGTACCAGTAACCAAAGTTTGTGCTTTAATTTCAAACTTCTCCCATGAACAACCATCTGTGGGTAACGGCGTAAAATTTCATCCAATCGTCCACGCTTCAAGTGTCCAATGTATACTAAGTCGATGTCTCGCCGAGCATTCTGTTCCTCTAGATCATTAATTGTAGGGAATTGCTCCTCATAGAAACCAATGGGGAACAAAATTGTTCTTTTGGCGCCACGCTTCTTAAACTCATCGCCCATGCGAGTGGTCGCGTTGAAATTCACACCAGCATGAGCGATTATATCTGCGGATTTCAGATAGGGAAAGGAACTAGTTGTTGATGAATCAGGATCGTCAGCCGTGTTGTATACAACGCGAGCAGGCAGTTCAGACATGATATCTGGCGGTATTGCGCCAGTTTGTGCGATCAGTACGCAATCCACTTCAGCGGCTCGCTTTTTCAACTCCTTGTGAAAGTCAGCTAGTTGAGCCCTGTTTTGTTCAGCCCAATCTGGCATGGGGTTAGAGCTTATGCCATACTCTTTAGCCCAATTCCAAAGCTCGACTTTGTGCCGGGTTTCTTTAGAAATGCGAGTGATAAGTCGTTGCTCGAGGGACAATAGGTATGGTGCTGCGGGTTGGTAGACATAAAGAACTTTCATTTTACTTCTTTCTCATATGACTTGATAACTTTTGCTGGCTGGCCAGCTACCAAAGTAAAGGCTGGAACGTCATACTTAACAAAGGATTGAGGCGCAACAATCGCCTTTTCGCCAATTTTGACTCCTGGCATAATAACACTTGCAATACCAATGAAGGCAGAAGGCCCGATGCGAATTTTACCGTAGATGACATCACCACCAAAGGTGTAATGTAAAGCGTTATCATGGTCTAATAGAACGCAATTAGCCGTTATGACAGCGTAATCTTCAATGTGTATGTTGTAGGGGTGAACATTTCCAATTAGGCAGTAATAGCCAATTTCAACGCCCTTACCTATGCGTACGCCTCTTAAGCGATGAAAGAACACTCTTAGACTTTTGTGAGGTGCAAACCACGCTGGCAGCAAAAAAATAATGGAACGAATCCTCTTAATCAGTTTTCCTCTTGATAGAAACAATGAATCATCATAATTAATCATCGAAATGATTCATCCTTTCGACATTATTGATATGTTCAGTATCTCTTCTATAAGTGACTTCATTATTATACAGATTATTTCTTAATAGAAGCATAATCCAATTCATCATAAACCAACTGATAACCCTTAATCATGGCATCTAGAGAATAGTGCTTCAGTACATGCTGTCTGTTGTCGTCTCCGTCCCCAATAGGTAAATACTCGAAGTTTAATTGATGAGGCTTTACGTATCTGACACATGGAAAGTTTAAAGTCTTATGCTGTGGTATATCTGAAAGGACTAGCTTTAGGCCGCATGACGCGCCTTCCAATACACTCACCGGTAAACCTTCTGAATATGATACATTGACCAAAGTACCGTATCGTTTCAGTGTCTCGATAACTTGTTCGAAGGGCAGTGGACCATGCCAAGTTATTCCGGGTGCCTGTACGAGCTTCCGAAAACATGCTGCAAAATGATGATCACGTAAGTCTAGAGGACCGTAAATGTGAAGTCTAATGCCCCTGAAAGCAGCTTCTTCTACTAACCCCAAAAGGTTTTTTTCCGGCGAGATCCGACCAATATAAACCCACGAATCCGCATCGATAACCTCTTTTCGAGCAAATTTGGATGCTACTACACCATTAGGAATCCAACGCAAGTGAGAAAGAGGTAACCAGCGCCTTACAGTCTGCCAGTCATACTGCCCAACAAAAATAATCCGTTGAAGGCAAAAGTAGGCAACGAGATCAAGCAACCACAATGCACACCGCTGCCAATAGGACCATCGGGCAATTCGCCAGCCAAAACCATGTAGGGTCAAAACGCAACGGTAGCCCAGAAGTCGAATGAATAAAGCAAGAGGGATGCTAGTTTCCTTGTGGAAATGGAAGATTGGCGTATCATTGCAGTTTTTAGCAAAGTCTATGAGTTGCTTAATGGATGAGAAGAAACCTTTTCTAAGTTGAAAGACAGGAGGAGCACCTTCTTTGACTTGCTCTTCACTTGTATTTGCAAATACAACGCTTGATGTTGGAAAAGCAGTTGCCAGATCAAAGACAACTTTTTCTACTCCGCCGTGTCGGGGTGGCCAAGTCTTGCTGCCAACATGCACGATTAACATAGGAACGCTGCCTTTACCGTGGCTGCCCAATCCTTGGCCACTAATTCCATAAACTCGCGGTTGTCCCTCAAAAAATCCCTTGGCTCATCTATAAGTTGCTGCAAGCGGTTTCGTAGGCTCCCAGGCTCTAGGTTGTACCGCCAGAATTTAGATATCGGTAATTGTTGAAATGGATAACTATCGTGAACAAGAACTGAACATCCGGCTTCAAGCGCTTCAAGTAAAACGTTTGGAAACCCTTCACTTAAGCTTGAAAAGACAACCAGACTGCAATTCTCTTTTAGTTCCGCTACTAAGTCATCCACCATCCCATGTGATATAATGTTGCGGTTATTCCAAGTTTCAGGTAGTGTCCTGTTTCCAAAAAGGTGACACTCCCAAGTGGTCTTACTCAATTCTTCTAATACATACTCAATGTTTTTGACACTAGCAAAATCTCCTACCAAACCTATTCGCCCATCAAACACTTTGATTTGTGAAATTGAATGGCCAAGCGTGTTGGGTAGTATCACATGAGTAGTATCGCCTATGCGCGCTTCGATGCGATCTTTAAGGTCCCAGGAAACAAAAACAAAGCGGACGCCGGCAGTGCGAAGCAATCGTTGCCCAAATAACGCGAACCAAGCCCGAAGACGACGCCCCTGATAAATAAACTCACCCCACTCATCTCCTCGCACCATATAGTTTATACGCAGATTGGGACGAAGTGCTTTCAACAATACTACAGTAGGCGATATCACGCTTGTATAGATGAGTATAGTGGGGTCTTGGCTGCGAAGAATCCTTATAATAGCCTCAGGCAGATCAAGGATTCTACGTGTCCAATAAAGCTCGTGTGACTCTGAAAGAACCTCCATAATCATCATAAAGCGCTTACCGAAGCCGGCGTCTACAGAGAAAGGATGTAATACTTCAAATATCATCGCAGTCTTGCGTGCCTTCCATGATAAAAGTTTCAACGATGCGTTGCTTGGCATTCTGCAATTCTGGAATACTGTCAACTTGCTGCAATCGTAAATGGAAGTCATGTTTTAACTTCTCTTGAAGCCTCGATTCAAAATCAGTATTCATGTCAGAAGACACATAGATCACATGCAAGTGGCCGGGCTGTGGTTGGCGAATTCGAAAGTGCACCACACCCATACTGCGCATCGTTAAAGTCCAGAAAGTTCCGACATAAGCACGCCCGCTTAATCCAAACACCCGGTCCATGACACGCCCCTGCAAAATACCCAAGGCGGGCAGCCCGTGCCACGTCTCTTTGGAACAACCAAGCTCTGGTGCAAAATCTCCAACTGGATAACGCAACATGGGCATGCTTCGTCGCTCCAAATCTGTGATTAAGAGGCCTGCATCATTGTCATGTTCGA
>JAAZON010000188.1 GCA_012797725.1 SAR324 cluster bacterium
AAAATGAGAGAGTTAAGTATGGATTGAAAATGCCAGGTGGCTTGAGCTTTCTTATCAAAGGAAGTTTTAGCGCAGAAATCCCAGCTCTTGATCAAATTCCAGCTACGGATCGCCCACCCTTAAATATTTCATTTTACTCTTATCATCTTATGGCGGGACTTGGTTTTTTGTTCGTTGGATTAAGCAGTTTGGGATTGTTCTACTGGTATCGTGGCACGCTCTATGAGAAACGCTGGCTTCTTTGGATATTTGTTTTTGCCGTTCTAGGGCCAATTCTTTCAAATCAAGCAGGTTGGGTTGCAGCCGAAATGGGGCGTCAACCCTGGATAGTATATGGCTTGCTTAGGACTTCTGACGCTTTGTCGAAGGCAGTCTCCGCCTCGCAGGTACTTGGATCAATAATCATGTTTATGTTTATTTACCTCCTTTTGTTTGCCATATGGATTTATTTACTTAACTCAAAAATAATGCATGGGCCTGAACCTATCGCACCTAGCTCAGATCAGGAAATAAATTAAGAGATTAAGGTAAAAATTCATGTTGAACGACATCAGTAATTTGCAACACTTTTGGTTCTTCACGTTAGGGGCTCTCCTAATAGGCTATGCAGTATTGGATGGTTTTGATTTAGGTGTTGGTATACTCCATCTGTTCACAAAAAAAGATGAGGATCGTCGTGTCTTTATGAATGCTATCGGCCCTGTTTGGGATGGAAATGAAGTTTGGCTAGTGACCTTTGGAGGAGCTCTCTTCGCAGCATTTCCTGAAGCTTACGCCACAGTTTTTTCGGCATACTATATTCCTTTCATGGCTCTTCTTTGTGCCCTGATTTTTCGGGCAGTATCCATAGAGTTTAGAAGTAAGCAGGACTCAAAAGCATGGCGCGTTGCCTGGGATTTCGGGTTCTTTTTGGGAAGTTTTACTGCCACGTTTTTGTTTGGAGTCGCAGTTGGAAATTCAATAAAAGGAATACCAATTGGTGCCGATAAGGAGTTTGTCGGGAGCTTCTTTGACTTCTTAAGCCCTTATGCGCTTTTGCTTGGAGTTTTTGTCCTTAGTGTTTTTACCATGCATGGGGCTTTGTTTCTTAATCTCAAAGCCTCTGGCACATTACAGGAGAGAATTCAAAGATGGAGCTGGAGGAGCTTTGGAGCTTTTGCATTTCTTCTTGTACTTGTGACAGTGACGACATTATATGCTTATCCATTCGTTATGAGTAATTTTAGTAAGATGCCGCTTCTCTGGGTTGTCGTGGGTTTAATTCTGATTGCTGTTGCTAATATTCCACGCTCTCTTTACTTTAATAATTATCCTTTAGCCTTTTTATCCTCCTGTCTTTGCATTGCAGGCATGGTCTGTATGTTTGGTATGAGTCTTTATCCAAACCTTGTGCTTTCAAGCCTCGATCCCGCTTGGAATATTACTATTCAAAATGCAGCTTCTTCTGAAAAGACTCTTGGGATAATGCAGTTGGTTGCTTTTATTGGAATGCCATTTGTTCTCTGCTATACGGCAATTATCTATTGGGTGTTTCGAGGAAAGGTGGAGATTGAGGAACTACATTATTAACAAAAAAACAACATTCACGAGAAGAAACTCCATATCCACTCCAAGGGTTCGGTAGGGTGAATAATCCTGAGTTTGGCGTTATGACACGCACTTTCTGCATTCTGCTATACAGCTAACGGCTGTCTGACTTCTGCTTTTCTGCCTCACTGCTTCAGCAGACTGTCTTTCTGATTCTGTTAACTAAAATGCTGGTTCCTTCTTATTTCCGCCCTCGGCATTCTGCTTAATGGCTAATGGCCTTCTGAATCTGTTAACTGAATCGGAACATTTGAATTTTTAGAACTCAGTAAAGCAGTTCTTAGACTCCGTTAGCTGTTGGCGCTGAAGCAGTAGACCGAGGGCTGGAGATAAGAATCTGGTATAAAATGCTGGCTCCTGTTATTTCCGCTCACGGCAGTCTGATTAACGGACTTCAGATTTTTAGCCTTACTGTTTCCGAAAAATTGCTTTTCTGAATCCACTAACTGAAATTAAAAGAACGAGCTTGCCGACCTAGTAGCCAAGAAGTTTAAAAGGACTCCTTCGTTAAATCATGAGCTTCGCCGTTAATATCATTTGCTTTGGCTTTTAGCTCTTCAAGAATTTCATGAGGTCTTGAGCCAGGCTCTATCATTTTGGAAAGCTCTTTAAGGAGCTCTTCAACATACTCCTTCCAGACTACTGCTGTCTTGGGATAGTTTTTTGGTTCTATCTTAGTGGCGGCAAAAGAGGCGATTTCAAGCCATCATTCAAACGCTTCGGAAT
Organism: SAR324 cluster bacterium; assembly: GCA_012797725.1. The sequence goes on from JAAZON010000188.1 coordinate 2,314, forward strand.
TTCCATTTATATGATTTACCATAGCATTTTCAATGCACACACATGCTATGCCTGTTAGGTCCTCAGTCCCGATATCGATATTTGGAGCATCAATAATTTTTTCGACCTCCGCTTTCGTAATTTGCTTTAAATCCACGCACCTTTTTAAACCGCCTACAACTATATATCCAGGGATTATTCCAGGATAACTATCCCGCAAGTCCCTTAGTAAATCGTTCCAAATGAATTCTTGCATTGAAAATTCGTCGCGTACTACAGGTATGTTTACTCCAGGAATCTCAATCGGTTCAGGCAGTTTGGTTCTCCAATGAATGTTATTTATTTTATTTATTCTAACCTGACACGAGAAGCTAAGCAAATTGGGCAAAGCTTTGGGCGAAACTGGATAGCTCTAAGCTCCTGAGTTGATTCTGCCTGGGAGGCGGAACGGCAATCGCGCTTTCTAACGAAGACAAGCTGGATAGAGGTAAAAGAATCTCTTGTCGACAACGCGAGGCGCTTCACGCTAGGCCATTGAGCAATGGAAGATAAGGCAGGAGAAGGAGGAATGTTATCTCGCGGGATCTTGCCTGATAGAGTGATCTGAAAAAACACCTAGGGTGCAGTGCAAACAGTGTGGAAAAAGTTCAACCTCGCTAAATTCACGAATCGATGATATTCTTTAATACATGCGTTCAGGAGTTACAAAACAAAAGCTACAAATCTTATTTGAAGAACTTGGAAAATCGGCCAAGGGGCCGGGAAATGTTTACATCGTAGGCGGCTCTACCGCCTTACTGCTAGGCATTCGTGATCAAACTATAGATGTTGATTTGAAACTTGATCCGGAAGCCCCCGGTATTTTCGAGAGAATTGAAACATTAAAAAACCAACTCAATATCAATATTGAAATAGCATCACCTGATCAATTTATCCCTGCGCTTCCGGGTTGGAGAGAGCGGAGTGAATTTATTGCTGCTATAGGATCTTTAAACTTCTATCATTATGATTTCTATGGACAAGTTCTCGCAAAAATCGAGCGAGGTCATGAACAGGATCTCTCGGATGCGACCGAAATGGTTAAAAGTGCTAAGGTCAAATTAGGGTTATTGCTTTCACTCTATGAAGAGATAGAGCCTCAACTTCTGAGGTATCCCGCTATAAATAAGAATGATTTTGCCAACAAAGTGAAGCAATTTATTAAACTTCAAAAAGAAGAGAATGTTCGAGGGTGAATATATTGGACGAGGAAATATACAAAGACCTACCTGGCTGGAATCTGTTCCATCGAGGGCTTAGCGACATTCGGAACTCGAAAGTATCCGAAGAAGCACTTTTAGTTCTTATTGCAAGACCAAGACTTCAAGCGCTTGGAATCGATATTCCTGATTTGGCAGGACTTCCACGCCCTCGCGAACATCTGTTATTTTCATTAATCGAGGAAACGCATCCTGACGGAGCACATTCTTATTACAACTCAATTATTCGCCGTATAGTAAGCTTTGCAAGAGCATATGCGGCGAACTTGGAATAATGTTGTGGAGAAGGGAGAGACTGCTGGGACGTCCACCCTCTGCAGTATCAAGAGAACTGAAGCGAAACGCTGAAGTTCTTTCAATTGATGACGACTACATAGAGTTCAAAAGAAAACTTTATCAATAATCATCCTCTAAAAATACTTGGATTTAAGATTTCTAATGAAGTCTGGCAGCAGGAATCAGAGCCCAAATAGGGGAGAGCTTCAAGGCAGCTCCCTCATCTTTCTATGCACCACTTCTCTTTCTTTTGCTATATCACTTCTAAAGGCTCAGGTGTCGCGTTAACTAATTGGAGATGCCTAAGATGGCCATCAGACGTATTCGACGCGATTTGGCAGCCCATTTATGACTACTTTGACTGCATCAATATTCATTTCCACTGTTCGTTCTGGAGGCCCTGGTGAAAAGATCAGATTGCGATGAGAGAATAGCTCTTTGTCAATCAATATAACGATGCTTTCGGGAAGCCCAAATGGCACTGCGCACATTGGTTTGCATCCTGTCTGTTCTTGCAGTTCCTTATCGCTTGCAATAAGAACCCTTTCTCCGAGCACCTCTTTGATCTTCCCAAAATCAGCACGCTTTGTTTCGACTGTTACAAGCATGCAAGATAGGCCCCCCTTGCTGCGGAGGAATAGGCTTTTGGTCTCAGTCCCTGTCAAACCGAATCTGTCACGCACAACAGCTGCTGCAGTATAATCGAGAACTGGTTCATGCTCAAACTCGCTATAGTTACCAGCTGCATCCAGCTGCTGTTTGGATCTTTGATATAGCTCACTAGTATCCCGCATTTTTCCTCTCTCTTTATCCTACTGCTTGACCTTAAAAGTACCTAGAGTAAAAAACTGCGGAAAATAACAGACATTCATGTCCTTTTAATTATTAGATCTGCCATAATAGTGGCTGTGTGCCCCATATCATACAAATGAGACTTGACAGCAATGAAAATCCTACAACCCAGCTACTTTTTCTGCTTAGCTAGGTTACTCCATTCGCTTATACAACACTTTCAATCTTCGGAATCGCTACTCTTTGATCGACATTAAAAGCCCCAAGGAGGTGTTGTATGACCAAGTATGACGTTTTTCTGGTGCACTTGATGAGGCTAATTGAGTAAATTTTCACGGCATTATATACTATATTTGGTCACGAGAACCAGGCCTAGCGATGTGTAAATAGATTGTTTTTGTGGAGTGGGAAATATGGCACCTGATCATCAAAAAATGAATTGGGTATATTTGCGTGGAGGAGGGCATCCTGGTGACGGCGAACCTAGTGAAGGGTCTATACTTCAACCTCAAACTAAACCTGCCAACTTTGAAGCATTGAAATTTGAAGCATTGAAATCCTCGTACGGAGAAAGGGTGTGGTATGGCGGGCAAGATACCTCTAATTCTGATGGGCCGATAGTTTGGCTCCAGATGTTTGAGGTAGATCAGGGATCGGAGGCGATTCTTATTAGACTGGCTTTCTCTAAGGAGATAGCCGGAGGAAGTGAGGGAATTAGAGCCAAGTGCTATATGATAAGGGAAGACGTATCCCCAGAGCAGAGACAGCGTATACTGGATGTTGCTGTACTACTATTGGGAGCTAAAGAAGAGGGTGCTAAAGAGCTTAAAAAGCTCTTGCGCGAAGGCGTTCTATCGGAAGATAAAGCTACTGCTCAAGAGGTGCGAGGTTTCATCCCTGAAGAAGAAAAATTGCTTCCAAGCTCAAAAGCTCGGGAGATCATCAATGTAACTGATTTACTACTCGAGTCGAAGGACTTATATGAGTCTCCCAAAGAATTCTTAAAATTTGATTTGAAGGGAAGCAGATTTTTTCAGATCAAATAAATTTCTCGCAAATTCGTTCAAATTTAATAAACCAGACGCAAGATCGTTTAGATATTTTTCATTTCAGGATATTTAGAATCAAGAGACAATCAACTAATATTTACTTGTCCGCTAAATTTGAACCCAGCCTCGTCCATTTTTTTTAAAAAATGGACGAGGCTACGGCGCAAAATCAATATGAATAGCTTTTTGAAGGCAATGAAATCTCTCTTTTTTGTATGAGTAAATCGTCTAAACTTTGAATCTTTTGGGCGTTAATATAGGAAATATTTCCAATTTTTTCCAGGAAGCCGTGAACAAGTAAAGCGCTTCCATTTACAATTAAATTAGTATACTCCTCGAAGATTTTTGGTCTAATAATAATATTAAAAGTGCCCGTTTCATCTTCAAGTGTAAGAAACACAATGCCTTTTGCACTTCCGGGGCGTTGTCGAACTATAACAAGTCCTCCGGCGCTTACATGAATGAGTCCTTTACCTTTCTTAATGGTTCTTAGCTGAGAAGCCGATAGGGCTTTATTCAATTTTAATTCGTCCCTTATAAAAGCTATTGGGTGCGCTTTAAGTGAGAGACCTGTTGTTTTATAGTCCTGAAACATTTCTTCCTGAAGGGAAATACTCGCAAGTTCTATAGGCTCTCTCTTTGCCTTTTCAAATGGATCAAGTGGGAGGATTTTCTCAGGCAAAGAAGAAATTTCCCAAAGCGCTTCTCTTCTTGATAACCCTAAAGAGCTAAAGGCATCGGCCCTTGCCAGATTAAGCAGAGTGGATTTACGAAGAGTTAATCCATTTTCATATGCTTTAAACCAAAGTTCCCGTATAGAGCTAAGCTTGCCAGTTGCTTTTACAAGATTTGAAATAATGCAGGCTTGTTCTTTATTTATGCCTTTTATCATGCGCATTCCAAGACGAAGAGCATTCTTGACTCTAATATAATAGGGCTCTTCAACTAAGCGAACAGGTATTTCAATTGTACAGTCCCATTCACTTGAATTGATATCTATAGGCAGAACGCTAAATCCATGAGCCTTAAGATCTTGAATAATCTGTGACGGGGCATAAAAACCCATGGGTTGGCTGTTTAAAAGAGCGGCAGCAAATGCAACGGGATAGTGACATTTTATCCAGGCTGAGGCGTATACCAGAAGGGCAAAAGAGGCGGCATGTGACTCGGGAAATCCATATTCACTAAAACCTTTAATTTGATCTACGCAAGTTTCAGCAAACTCTTTTGTGTATCCCTTTTCTTTCATGCCTTTAACAATTCGCTCCTTAAAAGAGGCAATTAGGGTTTTGTTTTTTTTCCAAGCAGCCATCGCGCGTCTAAGCTGTTCTGCTTCTCCAGGGCTAAAATCAGCAAGTACAATGGCAAGGCGCATCGCTTGTTCTTGAAATAAGGGAACGCCCAAGGTTTTTCCTAAGATAGCTTTAACTTCCTCATCTGGGAAAATCACTTTTTCCAAACCAGATTTTCGCCTTAAAAAAGGATGAACCATATTTCCATGAATTGGGCCTGGTCTGACGATAGCTACTTCAATAACAAGATCATAAAAGCAACGAGGCTTTAAGCGAGGCAGCATTGACATTTGAGCGCGAGATTCAATTTGGAAAACACCAACAGTATCTGACTCGCAGATCATGTCGTACACATCTGGATCTTCAGGGGGAATTGTATGCAAAGCAAGCAAGGCTCTACTCTCTGTCCTATGCTGCTCATTGATATATGAGAGGGCTTTTTTTATGCAAGAGAGCATCCCAAGAGCAAGGATATCGATTTTTAACATTCCAAGTGCCTCAATATCATCCTTATCCCATTCTATAATTGTGCGATCGGGCATACTCGCGTTTAGAATTGGAACGCTTTCAGAGAGAGGCCGAAGGGAGATAATAAAGCCTCCTACGTGTTGGGATAGGTGTCTTGGAAAACCAAGAAGTTGCTTAGCAAAAAGCAGAGTGTTTTTAATGCTAAGAGCTTCGGTCTCAAGCCCAAGTTCTTTTAAAAACTCCTCCGGCACCTCATAGGATGTCCATCTGTGAATGCTTTTAGCGATTTTGTCGACTATCTCAATAGAAAGCCCAAGGGCTTTTCCTACATCGCGGACGGCGCTTCGGTGTTTATAGCTTACAACCTCAGCTGTAAGGCCGGCACGCTCGCGACCATATTTAGAATAAATATATTGGATAACTTCTTCTCTGCGCTCGTGTTCAAAGTCAATATCAATGTCGGGAGGCTCGTCTCTTTCTTTACTTACAAAACTGGCAAAGAGCAGATCGATCTTTTCAGGATCAACCGAAGTAATGCCAAGACAGAAGCAAACTGCCGAGTTCGCAGCAGCGCCACGGCCCTGGCAGAGAATATCGCGGGAACGTGCGAAACGAACAATGTCATAGCAGGTTAGAAAATACTTCTCATAATTTAGTTCTTTAATAAGTTTAAATTCTTGTTGAAGAAGACTTTTAGTTTTAGCTGATATTCCATTTGGGTAAAGCTTCTTTGCGCCCTTCCATGTGAGTTCCTTGAGATACGCAAATGGAGTTTTGTTGTTTGGACAAATTTCATCTGGGTACTCATATTTTAATTCATCAAGAGAGAAACCTCTCGTCATTTCTTCTATATCAAGAACTCTGTTTAAAGCTTTTGGCTCATCTTTATATATACGAGCAATTTCAGAGGTGGACTTTAAATGACGATTGGAGTTTTTTAAGAGACGAAAGCCTGCGCTTTGAATTGTGCAATGATTCCGAATACAGCAAAGCACATCTTGAAGAGCTTTGCGCTCAGATGTGTGGTAGTAAATGTCGTTTACTACTACAAGTGGGATTTTAAAGGCGGCAGAAGATTCTTTAATTTGCTTTAGTACAGCTTGGTTTTTTTTGTCATAGTTTTTTGTAAAGGCAAGAGATAAGTATTCATTTGACAAAGAGTCTAGGAACAATTTACAAGCCTTGTCAAAGAACTTTTGTGTGCTTTCAACATTTAAGGTTGTTAAATTGGATTCTTCAATGGAAAATTCAGGCGCGAGCAGATGCCTTTCATCTTGCAGTATGTCAATTGATGGCGGGATTAAGATACAGGCAAGATCTTTCTGATTTTGAAGAAAATCTTCGATGAATAAGTAGCATTCACCCTTAGCAGCCCTTCTTTTTCCAATGCTAAGAATACGACAAAGGCTCGCGTAAGCTTCGCGGCTTGTTGGGTACACAAGTACAGAGATCATGGGAGGGGGCTGTCTCAAAAGTCTCCCAAACGCAGATCCGGATACAACATGTCGGGCACGAGCCGACGCAGTGTCCCACATCTTGTGGTCTTTACTAGAGGATCGGGATTTTTGAGATGGCCCCGATTCCCCCGTTTCGCTTTCAAAAAGTGTCAACCTTGCGCCAACAATAAAACGAAGACCGGAGCCCTTCGCTGCTACATGCGCGCGCACAATGCCAGCGAGTGTGTTAAGATCCGTTAAAGCAATTGCCCTATAGCCAAAACGCTCCGCCTCAAAAACTAACTCTTCGGGATGACTTCCGCCTCGAAGAAATGAAAAGTTGCTAGTGACCTGAAGTTCTGCCCAAGGGTAGGTAGGCGCCACATTGGGAGCCTTGGATCTCAATGGACGGATTTTCGAATAAGTTTTTTCTGGCATACTTTCATATCCACATTCCATGCATAAACCATTGCTGTGAAGTCTTTAACCTAAAGACCCAAAACCATCTTCCTTTTTCATCTTGTACTTTAAAGTAGTCTCTTTCCTCTAGTTGGTTATCTGCGTAAGTGTTCCACCACTCTGCAGAGATCCTCTCAGGACCAAAGCCTTGCGAGAGTTTGTAAGCTTGCCCTCTCCACTGCATGCGGGAGGGAGGGTGATCTGGAAGAAGAGAAAGGACTTGCAAAAGCTCGGGGCGTGGTAGAAGAAGAGGGGGCCTATCAAAATGAGGATAGGAGGACACGATTTCGTCATTTTTTGTCTGTTGATTCAAGGGCTCTAGGACACAGGCTCTCTCAGGAATATAAGATTGGTGTAATACGGCTCTTTGTATATTTTTGCTGCCTACACGAGCATTCATTGTATCAAGAAACTCAGCAGCATGCCGAGCGCTTAAAATCTCGTTTTCATCTCCACTAAAGTTAGCCTGAACATTTCTGATAGCTTCAATGTTAAGAGCAACGAGGCAAATTGCTGAGATATTTCCCCAGATCCGCATGGAGTCAATGAGAGCCTCTATTATAGAAATAATATGAGAGATATTTTCTGAGGCGCTGTGTAAAGAAGCCTCACGAGTTTCATAAATTTTACTCTCATTTATTCTATTGATTTCAATAATAAGACGGAAAAGCCCTGCTCGCTTTCCTTGTTCGTAGAGTTTTAAAATTAGCTGTTCACAAAGAATATATACTGCACGTTTGACTTGTTCTTTATCACTAAGATAAGTCTCAAATACTTTCTTAACAGCTAATGATTTTCTAGAGACTGCTATGTGAAAAGGCTCCTCCATATATCCATAAGCCTGATCTAATCGTTTTAGGAGCTGCATTCCAAAACGAATTCCAAGAGATTTACGAGGGAGTTTCTCTATATCTTGAATTTGATATATTCCAAGGGAGTTAAGAATTTCGCATGTCGCACTTTCAAGTCTTAGAGATTGTATTGGAAGTTTTGCAAGTGTGGTTTTTAGTGAAGTTCTTTGGGTAACTGTAATATCATTACTTCCCCATCGGGAAAGCGCCCATGCTGCTCCTATGCTTGGAGCAATGGCAATTCTTGCTTGAATGCCGCTGGAGTCTAACTTTTGGAGAATCTTTTCAGCAAAAGTTACTTTATTTGGATAAAGTTTTTGCGTGCCAGTAATATCAAAGACTAAGCCCCAAAAATGAGCCGGAAGCTTTTGAAGGGTTTTGTCTATATAAGCCTTCCAGCATTCCTGTTCGATTCCAGACATAGGACTATAGCGAAATCCCTGGAGGGCAAGTTGATAAAGAGCTTTGAAATCTCGTTCAGGACTAAAGCTAAGAATGAGTGAGTTTGGACTTATTGCGCGTGCAAGCGCAATAGACATCCCTTCACGCACTCCCTGGGCAGCAGCGTGATTACAGCAGCGTTTGACCACTGCTTGTTGCTTTTCTTCAGCGCTTAGCAGTACGCAGGTGTGCGTGTTCCCATGATTCTTCAACCTCCGTTGTGTGAGATGAATCGACCACATCGGAAGGTATGCTAAGAGATACTCCTTTTCCATCTTCGACAAATTCAATTAGTAATGGGGCTAAATTAGGAAATCCTCCCTTTTGCTTTAAGAGTGAGAGTTCAAATCTTGGATAAGGCGAAGCAGAAGGGCTAGGCACTATCTGCCAGCGGCTAAGGGCAGAGCTTGGTGCATGGGAGAATTTTTTATCAATAACAAAAAGTCCAAGCGCATTAGTGCTTTTAGCCGCCTGCGAAAGGCGACGGCTAATAGAGAAGGAAATCTTATAGAGATGTGCAACTACTATCAAGACAGCAGGGCAACGTAGGGCTGTTTCAATAGACCATAATATTTTTTCGTCATTGTGTAGATCTATAAAAAGAGCATGTTTTAAAAAGTACTTAAATTCTTCATGGTTAACTAAACTTCTTAAAAATAAAGGGCTAGGCCAGCAGTCTTTACCAATCCATATAATATACTTAGCCTCTTTTTTAGGGCTTTCTTTAATAGCACGTGCTGTAATAGCAGATAGGAGGCAAAGTGGGGTGTTGGTATCTTCACAGCAGAATTCATGAAGTGCTCCTAAGGCCAAGCCTCCATGAACAAGAGAATTATCAATTTGAGGAAGACCAAAACTAATGGCTTTTAAAGAAGAGTCTTTAGTTCTAGTCTCTTCAGACCAAAGCTTCCCATGCTCGATAAGTTCCTCAAGGCTTTTAGGTCTTTTCATGTTTATTCTATATTATTTGGATATAGAAATATTATAGAATGTATTTTAGGGAAGAGTCAACTTAGAGTTAAGAAGAAAATTTCGCCTGTTGATAAATGAGCAGACCAGTTAACCAGCTTTATTTACATCCTTTTTTGCTAGAACAAGCATTCCTTTTCAAAGCTTTTCCACAACTTTCGCACAAGGCAAAATAATTTAGTTCTTCTCCTCAAGGAAGGGTGTCACTATCAGAATCAGGCTTATCTGTCAAAACTTAAGTCATATTCGTTAAGAGTGAGCAAGAAATGAAAAAAATAATCTTTGAGATA
>JAAZON010000017.1 GCA_012797725.1 SAR324 cluster bacterium
CCTTGGCTATTCGATCTTTCATTATCTGTTCAGCCAGGCTCTTTTCTCTCGACTTTAACTCATCAGCCGAAAGCTTTCTTATTTCATTCATATAATCCTTTTTCTTTGTCATATAGATCCTACCGTTTTATCACTAAAGCAAGAAATCTGACCGTTTAACAACTTTACATTTCACGGGCAATTTAGATGCTGCCAACTCCAGAGCTTCTTTCGCCAGAGCCCCACTGACACCACTCATTTCAAACATCACGCGACCGGCACGAACCTCAGCTACCCATTTTTCGGGAGCACCCTTTCCTTTCCCCATTCGGACTTCAGCAGGTTTGCTGGTTAAGGGCTTATCTGGAAAAATACGAATCCATATTTTCCCACCACGCTTTGCATGACGAGCCATGGCAACACGACTGGCTTCAATCTGCCGATCGCTGATCCAACCGGACTCCATTGTTCTAAGTCCAAAGTCTCCGAACTCCAATGTGCAACCTCGCGTCTCAACGCCACGAAGATGTCGCACTTGCTTCATCTGTTTGCGATATTTTGGTTTCTTTGGTTGAAGCATTTTTTTATTTCCCTACAAATATAAAAAGTCTCGCCTTCCCCTTTCCTATTTCTAAAACACGCTTATATCTGCATGGCTTCAACAGGAACTTGTTCTCCTGGGGCAAACTTCTCTCCCTTAAACACCCAAACCTTTATACCAATAATGCCATATGCAGTTTCTGCACAGGCTGTTCCATAATCAATCTCTGCTCGTAGGGTGTGAAGGGGTACTCTTCCCTCTCGATAACGCTCACTTCGAGCAATTTCTGCACCATTCAATCGTCCAGACACTGTAACACGCACGCCCTCTGCTCCTACTCGAAAGGCACGGCTGACTGCTTCCTTCATTGCTCTGCGGAAGTTAACCCGACGCTCAAGTTGAAACGCTATATTTTCCGCAACAAGCTGGGCATCCATGTCAGCTTTTCTTGCCTCAACGATGTCCACTTTCACTTCTCGTTTAACAATACTTCGAAGTTTCTTTCTTAACTCGTCGTGTTCTTTACCTTTCTTACCAATCAGCAAGCCAGGCTTCGCCGAGAAAATTCTTACCTTTACCAAAGCAGCTGCACGCTCAATCTCAATTCGCGCAATACCTGCAGACTTCAAGTTCGTCTTTATATATTTGCGAATTTCAGCATCTTCTTTGAGATTTGTTGCAAAGTCTTTATCAGCAAACCAACGGCTCTGCCATGTCTCAATGATTCCAAGGCGCATGCTCTTGGGATGTACTTTCTGACCCATATTGTCTCCCAGACTTCCCTAAACTTTCTATTTCTCCGATAACACTATTGTCACATGCGAGCTTCTCTTTATAAGAGATGTCGCACGACCATGGGCTCTTGGAAGCCATCGCTTAAGCGATTTGCCTCCATTAACCCAGCCACCAGTGACCCACAAACGATCGATATCAAGACCTTTCACTTCCCGGGCATTGTATTTTGCCGATGCTAAAACCTTCAGTAGAATTCGCGCCGTTTTTTTCGGGTTGAATTTCAAAATCTGTTCGGCCGGCTCTAACTGTTTGCCTTTGATAAGGTTCACCATTAGACGCATCTTTTGAGGCGATACGCGAATATGCCTTAATGTGGCACTTGCCGAACCCTCAACCGGAAGGTGACGGCTCTTTGGTATCTGACGGATTATTTTGCGAGCAACCATAATTCTTCCCCTACCCGTTCTTACTTAGCACCTGTTTCAGCAGCTTTTGCTGATTTGGTCGAATGTCCATGAAACACACGCGTTGCAGAGAATTCTCCCAAGCGATGCCCCACCATATTCTCAGTTACAAAGACTGCATTGAATTTTTTACCGTTATGTACTGCAAACGTGAGTCCGACCATTTCTGGCGTAATCGTAGACGCACGTGCCCATGTTTTAATTACGCCCTTATATTGTCCAGACAAAGCCCTGTTAATCCACCTAACCAGACTCGGATGCACATACGGTCCTTTCTTTAATGATCGTGCCATAATCGCCTTACTCCTTATTTAGCCGAAGCTAAACGTTTCTTCATAATAAACTTATTAGTCCTCTTATTCTTCCTAGTCTTCAATCCCTTCGTTGGTTTTCCGGCCGGAGTACAAGGATGCCTTCCTCCTGAAGCTCGACCTTCTCCACCACCCATTGGATGATCAACCGGATTCTTCGCAACACCACGCACATGTGGTCTAATTCCAAGCCAACGTGAGCGTCCTGCTTTTCCGATTGAAATATTCGAATATTCCGCGAATCCAACTTCACCGATAGTCGCATAACATTCTTCGAAGACTTTGCGAATTTCACCAGATGGCATTCTCAAAAGTCCATAACGCCCTTCTTTAGCTATGAGCTGAGCAGCGCAACCAGCAGATCTAACTGCTTGGCCGCCTCTTCCCACTTTCATTTCAACGTTGTGCACCGACATTCCAAGAGGTATTTGCTTTATAGGAAGTGCATTTCCGGGCTTCACCTCAATGTTCTCACCAGATAGGACCTGATCATTCACTTTCAACCCATTTGGTGCCAGAATGTAACGCTTTTCACCATCTGCATAATACAACAAGGCAAGACGAGCTGAACGATTAGGATCGTACTCGATTGCCTTAACTGTTGCTGGTATTCCTTTTTTCTCTCTTCGGAAGTCTACAATTCGATAGCGCTGTTTATGACCGCCGCCGATATTGATGTTGGTCGCGCGTCCATATGAATTACGCCCACCTGAAGAAGACTTCTTTGAAAGTAGAACCCGTTCTGGCTTCTTCTTTGACACTTCTGCAAAATCAGAAACGAAAAAGAATCGCCTTGCTGGTGTTGTTGGATCGTATTTCCTTAGTCCCATTGTCGTCTCTCAGACCTCATAAATTAAAACTGTCTCACTTCCTAGAGCCCTTCAACCAAATCCAGGCGATGCCCCTCTTTGAGTGACACATAAGCTTTCTTGTAGGCCGCCCTCACGCCGCGAGACCGAGAGGTCTGTTTGGGCTTGCCTGCGTAATTAATAGTCCTCACGGAAGAAACTTCAACCTTGAATATTCGCTCCACAGCTTCTTTTATATCTTCCTTGTTTGCACGGCGATCTACTTTAAGAGCGACCACACTTCCAACATTTCCTCGACCCTCACTTCCCAGAGTTGAACTTTTCTCAGTAAGCACCGGTCCCAAAATTACATGGAAATCCCTGGCGCGGGTCACCTTCTCATCATTTTTCTTTTTTCTAATCATTCGTGCCATAAGCACCCCATCTTACAAAAGCTATTAATTCCGTCTCTCCAGTCTCTCCTGTAAAGCCTGAATACCTTCTTTCGAGCAAATTAAATATTTATAATAAAGCAAGTCGTAGACATTAATTCCGCTAACCGAAAGAGTCTTAACCCCTGCTATATTGCGGGATGATTTCTCTATTACTTTCTCGCCTTCATCTCCATTTCCTTTAAGTAAGATAAGCGAACGGCCTTTTTCTGCCCCGATATTTTTTAGAAGCTCAGTGATCTCTTTGGTCTTGATTCTCGAAAGCTTCAAGTCGTCTAGGACAACAAGTTGCGATTCTTTAACTTTCTCAGTCAAAACCGATGTCAATGCCTGCAATCTGCTTCGCTTGGTTATTCGAGTCTTATAGTCACGAGGATGAGGACCGAAAGTTACCGCTCCACCAACTAATAAGGGCGATATATTGGAACCTCGACGTGCATTTCCTGTCCCTTTTTGTTTGTAAGGTTTCTTACCTCCCCCTAACATCATGGATCGGGTAAGCGTTGAATGAGTGCCAGAACGGCGCTTCGCAAGCTGCCAAACAACCACATCGTGCACCAAATGTTCAAGAACCGGGGCTTGAAACACTTTCGCATCAAGAGCAACAGTCCCCTTAGGCTTTCCCTTGGTATCAACAACTTTATACTCTATAGACTCCATAGTAGCCTCATTCATTTCTTTCTATGCGGCCTTTTTTGCCGTCACACTGCGTTTTGATTTTCGAACCACAACTATTCCACCCCTGGATCCAGGTACAGCACCTTTTACCAGAATAACATTTTGCTCCGGCTTAACTTCAATAACCTGAAGGTTCTGAACAGTCACATTCTCATTGCCATAATGCACAGGCATACGTTTGTTCTTAAACACGCGACCTGGGGTTTTTCTACAGCCAATGGAACCGATGTTCCTACGATATTCATGGGTACCACGCGTTGCAGGCTGCCCTTTCATACCATATCGGCGCACCACTCCTGTGAAGCCCCTCCCGATAGAAACACCCGATATGTCAACACGTGCACCTTCTCCAAAAAGATCCTTTGCACAGAGTTCTTGTCCGAGGGTTGTCCATCCAAGAGCTGCTGCATCGCAGCGAACCTCTCGAACATGATAAAACGCCCCTTTCCCAGAACCTGCAAAGTGCCCCATCAACGCCTTATTCGTACGTTGCGGTTTCTTTGGCTGAAAGCCGATCTGCACTGCGTCGTAACCATCTTTATCGACGGTCTTCAACTGAACAATGTAACAAGGCCCCACTTCTATTGCTGTTACAGGAACACACTGCCCATCCTGAGTGAAAACTTGGGTCATCCCCAATTTCCTCCCCAATAGGCCTTCCGTATTTATTCTCTCACTCGTCATAACGAACACGCTCCAAAACTTATGCATTCAATGCGGTGCCAGGATCCAGCACTCGCCTGCAGCGTCTTCTTCCTAATGCAGCTTGATTTCCACGTTAATTCCCGTCGAGAGCTCAAGCTTGCCAAGCTCGTCGATGGTCTGCTGAGTAGGCTCAAGAATATCAAGCAACCTATTATGAGTTCTAATCTCAAATTGCTCACGCGATTTCTTGTCCGCAAAAGTAGCCCTGTTTACGGTATACCGCCTTATCCTAGTAGGAAGCGGTATAGGACCTGCCACACGGCCACCTGTTCGTCTCACTACATTGACGATTTCTGTCACATCAGAGTCAAGGATTCGGTGATCGTATCCTTTTAATCTCACTCGTATGCGCTGACTGCCTAACATAATATTTTTCTCTTTTCTCAGAGGCTGCCCCCATGAATTTACATAAAATCCACGAGAGCAGCATGTTTTCTTTTGCGGGTTTGGCTATTTATGCAAACACTTAATCATCGAAATAAATATCTAATGACAGGTTCTGCATTAATCACTCAACAACCTCAGCCACCACACCCGAACCTACGGTTCTTCCGCCCTCTCGTATAGCAAAGCGGCTCTGCTTTTCCATAGCGATTGGCTGAAGAAGTTCAACATCAAGTGTGATACGGTCACCTGGCATAGCCATTTCAAC
>JAAZON010000189.1 GCA_012797725.1 SAR324 cluster bacterium
GCCTTGTATCTCACCAATTTCGTCATTTGAAGATATAGCATTGAAGTATTCCCACTCTTTGTCGTTGCCATCAACAAATGGACCATGCTGTCGCAGCAACTCCAGTCCATCTGGATCCAAACGACGGGGGTTTCGCCCAAGTTCAAGTTCAGCCCCATCAGGAAGGAAGTCTTGGTCAGTGTCGTAAGATACCGGGCTGCTCTTGAAGCAGATTTCTTTGGCCTTAGAAAGGCCATCAAAATCCTCGTCACTAATGAAATCGTTTAAGGCGACAAGTCTATAGGATCCTCGAAATACCCAACCGCTTAATATTCTTCTCCAATTGGCCTTCTTATATGAATTAAGCAGTTGCAGAACAACGATAGGTTGTCGCCTTTTGATTGAGACAATTTTTTTTAAGAAACTTCGGTAACGCTTCTCACCAAGAATGCAATGAATGATAAATTGAACTCGATAGGACTTTAGATATACAATTTGTCGTTTACTTTCTCTGAATGGATACAAGGGCAGATCCTTTGTATTATTAGGCAAAAGAGATTCTAAGCCCCACCATTGGTCGATTGCCTTGTTGTATTTGTGCTCATCAGGCAAAAAATGCAAATTTCGCATTACCACTGGGAGGAAGCTTGATATACCTTCAATCAACCATTCCTCGTTGCTTGGATTCACATAATAATAAAACCAAAAATGGTTTATCTCATGAAATAAAAGGGCTGGATTATTGAGCGGATCCCACGACTGATCTAAGTAAATTTTACGCTGTGCGATTTCTGCCCGTGAGGTGCAATTGTCGCAGCCTTCAATTGTTAAATGATTTCCAAAAGCAAATGGGATTCCAAGATATCTCTCCACCATTCGAATATATCTAGGAGCTTCAGTTAAAATATTCTGAGCCCAATCATATTTCCCGTCCTTGAAAATTACTCTTATCGAAAAGGGGCCTGAATGATTGTAAGTATCAACACTAATCTCAGCTGCATAGGAGCACATAGGCTTGCCCAGCATTATGATCAAGGTAATAAGAGAAATCAAACTCTGAGAAAACTGTTTTTTCATTGGATGTGAGTGTTCTCGTTTGAATTGTTGTCGACACAATCAGCTATTTTCTGAACGGCATGATGCTTAATACAAATGCCTTGAATATAGCTTTCAGAACACAAGATTGCTCTTTTCAGGAATCTAACTTACAGATTTGATTATATTTGTAGCTAAAGAGAGTTTAAGCAGTCATTTAAGTGTTATAAATATGCTGCTAAAATTCCTTTCGTATTGAAGGTCCAGGAAGAAACGAGAAGCTGGCTTTTAATAGCAATTTTGGCGGGGATTGCCTGTGCTTGACTGAAAGCATCCATAAGCATCAAGTTGATAGCCAAGCGCAGCTCTCAAAATTCTGCGATACGATGCTTTCTTATTAACGATCAGGGTACCATTCTATGACAATTCTTAGAGTGGCATTACCATCATCGCTTTCTTTTGTGACGCGTTCGCAATCGCGGTTAAGTGTAGTTAAGTTCTTTTTCACTATCATCTTGCCTCTGCACGCTCAATTTCCCATTGCTCTGGCCCCGGCCCAAAAATAGAGAGAAAAACTGCTGATTCACTGAGACAAAAGTCAGCCTCCTTAGCCCATCGGTTCAGATTATCAGATTGGGGATACTTACTTTGACGATTCATTTTACGAAGTACTTCCACTTTAACACCATGCTTGAATCCATTATCACTAAAGTGCTTCCACAACACCAACCGAGTGGAAGCCTTGCGTCAGTCTCTAATCTGGTTTGTGTGAGTTTTCTTTCTATGCGCTCAAGGTCTTTTCAAACAGAAGGACAGGGCTTGAGGATGAATGAGCTGATACTAATGTCTTATATGTTAGAGATTGATTTAGGTTTGAAAGGGAGCTTTCATCAGAAGTTTACTTTGATTCCCTGTAGCTTGAGAAAATAAGAAACGGTGCAATAAGAAGAGGGTTCTTAATAAAATTCATCATACAGTTCCTTTCGTGTTATCTGATATATTTAGATCTAAGCCAATTATTATTTGGAACAGTGAAAGTTTTGAAGAATTTCAAGGCTTTGTATTATTTAGAATCGAAATGAGCCAAATAAAATGTAATGAGAAAGAGAACTCAATTTGTGAGCTTATTGATTTATTAGGGGGGGCTTCCGATTGTTCATCTTTTTCTGTCGTTGATACTCCATTCTCATCTATGATTAAGCCGCTAGTCCGGCCATAGGCTTTTCACCATCAACCATAAACAGATGGGCACAGTTAAACAGATATTAAGATCGACAGGGAGAAGAATCTTGCAAGGATTTGTAATAAACTTTTTGCTTTTATTGGAACTGTCTGTCTCAGGGCGATTTTTGAAAGTTCTGTCTATGAATTGACTAGTCCATTGTTTTGCCATTACCAGTAATTCACCGAGTTTTTTTATGGATACAATATGGCATGTCGGTATAAAGCACTGCTGCTAAAGTTGCGAAAAAAGGCATTAAGAACTGAAAAATAAGAACGAATGGCATAAAAAGTGCCATAGAGCTTCATTTGCTAACAATAAATGAAACTCCAATAACTAATGTAACATTTCTTGTTCATTAGTATCCATTGATAGGATAGTTGTTCTTGAGAGGGTTCACAGGAAAACCAAATATTATCTCTATGCCCTCGATGTCTCTTCGTTTATTTGGACTATTGAAAGCCTAACAGACTAATTCTTAATAGTTAATCCAGTTGGAGCTTGAGGATATTTAATATTACCATTTAGGGTCTCGTACCAAGTTGTCGGTAATTCAAGCTTATAAAGTTCCAGGTTATCTTTCCTATTCCAATTACTTCCAACGAAAATGTTTTTACCCTCATAATCCAACATTGCAAAACCTTCAGCAAAATAATCTTTATCACTTCCGCAAACAGCGTAGGGTCCATTTTGACTTGACCCAATCCGCCACAATCTTGGTGGGTTAGCAGAACCATCTGGATTCTTGCGGTTATAATTTGCAATTTCAATCATAAGAAATTGATTTGATGCCCAGTCATCTGTACAGGGTTGTGTGTAAGTTGCCATGAAGAACCAGCCTCTCAGACCTGGATTACTCATTCGAGACATATGCTGTCCAAAATTATAACCAGTTTCCTGCATATTAAATATATCAGTGCGAGTTTGCGAGCCTGGTTCGAAGGCGCTAAACCAGTCAGTAGGATTATCTTGATATAAAAA
>JAAZON010000190.1 GCA_012797725.1 SAR324 cluster bacterium
CGCCGAGAGCTTGGAATTCAATTAATTGGCTGTCTGTCAAAAGATGGCACAGAGAAACGCGGACCCGGGAATGTGCCGATAATGGGTTCTTACGACGATCTGGGTGAAGTGCTTCGATCGAGAGAATTAGACCAGGTGATAGTCGCGTTGCCGTTAGAGGATAATCATATTTTGCCAAATGTGATGAAGCAGCTCAGAGACTCAACGGTTGATGTTAAAATCATTCCAGATGTTTATCAATTCATCAGCGTTGGAGGCTCAATAGAAGATTTTGAAGGACTTCCAGTTATAAGCGTACAGGAATCTCCAATTGAAGGTGTAAATTTGCTTTTAAAAAGGTGTATCGACATTGGGTTTTCTGCATTGTCTTTAATCATTCTCTTTCCACTAATGCTCACGATAGCCATTTTAATAAAAATTAGCTCTCGTGGGCCAGTTCTTTATAAACAAGAACGAATGAGTATTGATGGTTCCCGCTTTTGCATTTACAAGTTTAGGACTATGAGCAAGGATGCAGAGGCCCATGGCCCACAATGGTCAACAACAGGCGATTCGAGGGTTACTTTCCTGGGACGTATATTGAGAGCCTATAGTCTTGATGAATTGCCTCAGCTTTATAATGTTTTAAGAGGGGATATGTCTTTGGTAGGTCCCAGGCCGGAGAGACCAGTATTTATCAATGAGTTTCGAAAGCATATTCCTAAATATATGCTAAGACACAAGGTTCCAGCTGGCATGACTGGTTGGGCGCAGATTAACGGCTGGCGAGGTAATACCTCAATTGATAAGCGTGTTGAATGTGATTTGTTCTATATAAGGAACTGGTCGATTCTATTTGACCTTAAGATAGTCCTGCTAACCCTCTTTAAAGGGCTTCGAAATAGGAGCGCCTAAGAGACTTTTCTTATGAGTTCGTCATCGGGGGCGCCCGCTTTCTACATTCTGCTCAACGGCTAACAGTACTTTGACTCTGCTTTTTTGGGGATTAGTGGATGCCGCGAATAGACTTTCATTATCTGATCACTTTCTAAAGACTGGAAGTTCGTTACACCACCGTACTTTCTTGCTTCTTGTTTAGGCTCCTTGTTCGTTGTAGAATTTAGGTATAGAGTCTTGAGAAATTTTCTTGAGAATTAAAGGTTTTAATGCGTTTACATAAGGTCTTTCTTATATTAGGTGTTTTTATTCTAGGGGTTCTTGCTTTCGTATCCGTAAGAAATCCAAGAGTCCCTGACTCATCAACATTAGAATCTTCTAGAAGGAATTTAAGTGGAAGGCAGATAGCTCTTTCCGCCTCAAGATTTATAAGGATTCTGCCTTTCGATTTAGGATCGATTGCTTGGTGGCAAGAGTGCAATGAGGAAAGGCAATGTCACTTTATTAATTCTGAGAACCCGGTGGGTACCGCGGCATGGAGAATTCAAGCATTTTCAAAGCTGTACCTTGCAACTAAGAATAAGAGCTTTTTAACTGAAGCTAAGGAAGCATACGCATTTTTGCAGCGAGAGTTTCGTCAATCCAGGGATGTTGATATCAATCTGCGTCAACTGTACGATGGCTACCTTGCAACAAAGGACATAGGGATTCTTAATAATATTGTTGGTTGGGGGAACTATCTTCTCATTGATCAGACTATCTTCAAGGCCAATAAAGATCCAACGTGGAGAGGCGTGATGTTATCCTCTCTAATCATAGCCGAATGGGCGGATATAGCTTCTATTTTAAGAGATGCAAAGACAAGAGAATTGCTTGCTTCCGTATCACCAAATAGAGCTTTGAGCTCTGAGATGCTTGAAAAGCAGAGGGATAAGTTCATAGGAGAAGCGTATAGGCTGCTTGGGTCAACCAAAGAGAAGGAGAGAGCCTCGTCTCTTTCTCTTTTGACTGGGAGTGATGGAATTTCGGACAACAGCTGTTGGCTTCAACTTGCAAAGTATTCACTTTACACAGCGACTAACGATCCTACATATAAAGAAGAATTAGACTCTTATTTTGGAGCAGCTTCTTTTTTGTCGCGAGATGTTCGAGATATAAAGATTCCTGCAATGCAAAAGATACTTCCGTGTGCCGAGGTGGCGAAGAATTTAGGTACAGAAGATGCTAAATATTTACCGATCTTTCATCATATAATGGAAAAACTCATTCTTCCGGGCTGGGATGGCCCAGAAAGACCCATTTGTATGGGCAATGGTGGTCTAAACTCAATTATTCAAAGTTTTAAGAAGAAAAATTGTACATCGAGTGAGAAGTATATTCCCGATACTGCCTGGCTCATTGCGCTTCTTGCAGACTCGAAGCAAGTGTTCAAGTTGGAGGATTATTAGGTATGTTTCGAGGTTTAAGTAGATCAATGTCATCCTCACAAATCTGGATCTGTTATTTGATTCTTGGAGTATTGATTCAAATTAGATCCGACGCTTTGGCGGAATGTACGCTTTCGTCGGTGCAAGTCCA
>JAAZON010000191.1 GCA_012797725.1 SAR324 cluster bacterium
AGATAGCCGAATAAAATTATTCTCTAGACTTGATCCTTGGAAGGGAGATAGTTGATGTGTGAAAGGAGATTGTCGAATGGAAAATGAGAAACCCGAGCGGGCTAGATCCTTGAAGTCTTTAGAGCTAACCCAAGAATTGCTCTCTAAACTTAAAGATACCGCTCGAAGTGCAAGCCGATCCTCCTATTCACCATATAGCAATTTTAAAGTTGGCGCTGCTGTTCTGACATCGAAGGGTAAGATCTACTCAGGGTGCAACATTGAAAATGCCTCATATGGACTGACAAATTGCGCAGAGCGTACTGCAATTTTTAAAGCTGTCTCAGAAGGGGAGAGCGACATTCTTGCAGTGGTTGTGTATACCCCAACGGAAAACTTAAGTTTCCCATGTGGAGCATGTCGTCAAGTACTTAATGAGTTTGGGCCAGATTGTCTGGTCGTGAGCATTGGAAATGGGGAGAGGGAAGAAATAAAATATGCAAGGGAGTTACTCCCGGATTCTTTCGGGCCGAAAGATTTGGGCAAATAGGGATCGCCTTTGAGAGCAGCATCTAAATGGTCTTAAGGTCGTAGAAAGCGAGGACGATAAAAGAGGCATGCTATGTTCTTACTGCGGAAAATCGCTGGACGAAGGCAAAAGCGCTTGCAAGGAATGCCAAGATAAGCACCTGGAGGAGCAACATTCGGAAGCATTGCTGGCAAAGGAGTTAAAGGTTAAGAGACTTCCACTGCATATTGCTGCCATTGTTTTGCCCTTGATTCTAGTGTTCTTGAGCATCCTGCTATTAATATATCGCGACCGCATCAATGTTGCGATAGTTGAGACTAAGGTCATTGCCACAAAGCCTTTTTATGGCGACGAATATACCTATCTAATTAAAGATAAAATGACCTTTAAAGGCAGGCTTCTTTCTACAAAGGACGACAATGTCAGTAGAAAAAACTATGGCAATGCTCTTGTGTTGGATGTAGCCGAGGAACCGGCATTTAATGAGCTGTTGAAGATAAAAGGTGCATGTGATCGAATAGGTAATTATCCTAATTACTGAGAAAGGATCTACTTAGTCATGCCATACAAACGCCTACGGATTTACGAGAATACTGTTGCCGATGATCGCTTCGGGGAAAAGATTGAGATTGAAGGTCTACGATTGGATTTTATTCAAGCAAAGTCTCGCAACGGAGCTTCAATTTGGACTGAGTCTGGCTTTCCAGGTTCATCATGGAAGACGAGCTTCGTTTTTCCAACGAAAATTTTGTATAATGGCAGGAAGCATTTTTTGTATCCAGCAGATTGAAATTCTTCGTGATACTCTCAGAGACTTCGGGATCAAACTCTTGATGCCCAAATCAAACAGTTCCGAACAGATACTCAATATCGCCGAGAAGATGCTTGGCTTGGGGACGGCATCTGTGGTGAACGTTTTGTGAAGCCTGATTGCGAAGATCTCTGGCTAGCAAAGAAGGAATAAACGCTAGTTCATAATTCTATATTTCTACCATCCATGGGACTTAATAGGCCTGCGATTGAGTCTCATTCGCTTTTGGTGTTACACTCGCTTAGTTTCTTCTAACATTTTGTAGTAACTCTTATGGTAGATGTTGAATTACCGCCATGTAGCTCTTGGGAGTCCTCGAGAGACCTAAATCATATCTATAATGCAGGCATCAAAAATATCGTCGCGAATCAGATGCGGACGCTGAGTTTCTATTTGAAAGAATTTGGGTTTGAAGATCCAGAAAAACATATTGCTTGCCTTGACCAAGAGAAAGTTCGGGAAGTTTACAAAAGAAGATGGAACTTGCAGTCGCCGGCTTTTTTCACAGAGTTTATTAAGAATAACGACTATGATGTCGCGAGTGCCCTTGAGTTTTTATCAAATGGTATTACTAGCAGTCACAGATTTGACGCATATTGTCGACTAGTTGTTGATAAAATTCCCCCACCTGGGCTTGAAATATATTCATCCGAGTTTCCGCAAGGCCTCTTGGGCTGCCAGTTGTTGCGTCCAACAGGCGCCGCTCATCGTCAAGTGACGGTGGAATGGTACTTCATTCCCTCAATTGGAAAACTCTTGCCACTTTCCTACATTATCGAAGGGCAAAGGATCGAAGGGCTCCTGAGGTGTACGCTTGATGCTCAATCAAAAATACGCCATGTCTCATTCAAAAGTAGCCGAAGCGTGTTCAAGGCTCTCTACGACGCTTATGGTGCTCTTACTGTGTATTCTTTGGCAGCACCATCGGGGAGAATCTGTCTTGCACCGGATGTGAGCAAGAGACTGAACGGGCATTTTCGGGTACCCGAAGACGATCTTTTTCAGGCTACAATCGGAGCAAATGGAGTTCCCATTGAGCTTCGAGTAGGGGATGGGAGCGTTGTCAAATCGCTTCAGATTCTTGAACGGCGAGATCAAAAAGGTGTCGTGGTTGAAATTCTTGATTCTGCCTTGCAATTCAATGGAGCAAAGCTTCGAAAGTTTGCTGCAGAAAATGGACCACTTTGGTTGCGTTCGACAGAAGTGCCCCGCAACTCTAGACGTGCCATTCCGCAGTATGTAGAGGTTCCCAGTGGCTGCGATGCCAAAGAAGTGGCAATACTTCTTGATGCCCAGGGGCGCCCTGAGTTTTTGCAGGCCGGGAGACAAGGATATTATTTGAAGCGGGTAGAGCTTCGTAATAAAAAAACGGAGATTTCCAAAGTCTTGTTAGCAAAAGTTTCGGCAATATACCCTGAGCAAATAAGGAAAGCTTTGGCACAGATCTCTCATCCAGGAGAGAGTGTGGTGGTTACCAGATTGCCTGTTAGAGAGAATGCGCGTAAGGATGCACGCATCATTTATGTCGCAGGCCTGGAGTTAAATATTCCCGATGTATATGGACGATCTCTTCGCAATGGCCCCATTGCCGCAACACATGCCGAGGTCATTATCGAAGAAAAAGCTTTTCCGCCCAATTACATTTGGGCCAGCCTCGGGCAGTACAGAGCAAAGGCGAGCTGTCAATCTGGCGAGAGTAGTTTTAGGGGGAACGTCCGAATTTTGCTTGAAGCAACTTCACCCGGATATTACAGTGCTTTGGGACGTGAAGTGGCAATAACTGAAGGTAGAATTCGCTGCTTTGGGAATGAGTTGTTTATTCCGGCTTCTCTTGTTAAGCGGTATGGGCTTAAAGAGCGGCGAGTTGTCGCACGACCTTCAATCGACTCAAATGGGCTTCGGTGCATAGAGCGGCTGATAGCTATATCAGATCAGAATCGGCCAAGGATTGAAATAGAAATAGTCCGAGAAGACGGCGTACCCTCTGCTTTCCGGATATTCGAAGGCAAAGATCTTCTTAGTGAGTTTGAACTGGTTAGCGTACGTAGTCATGGCAAACTTCTATGGTGCCAAAGGAAGGCGCCGTCATATAGTAAATTATTGGAATTGGCTTCAAATTCTGTCCTTGAGATAGACACCAAATCGACTATAAATGCAGAAGTGTTTTTAGGCGGTTTTCGGTTTGAGCTTCCTGCTGCCTGCAAGAACGAACGCCTAAAGATTCTTTTTCGAGCTTCTGACGAACCTATACAGGAGATAGAGGTCAAAGCAATTAACGTTAAAGATGGTGCTAATCATATAGAAATAATGCCTTCCTATAAACTCTTTCCGATTTGGCGCGAAGCTAAGATAGTTGGCTATCGGACCAAAAATGGTTCCGAGATATTATTTTGTCTAGCTCGTCATGAGGGAGGGGCGTTGCAAACCTTTCGACGTGGTCAAAATGCATTGTGGGCTTTGAAATCAAATGAATTTACTGGAGTTCTATCATATGTGCCAGTTCCCAAGAAGCATCGCTTCTCTTTTGAATCCTTCATTCCACGAATGGTACCTGAAACAACAGCGCCTTTTATGGGCATATTAATTACAAGGGGAAAGCCGTCAGAGATTTACTTTCATGAGCGCGATGACGATAAACTTTTCGATCAGATGGTCTATCAAGTAGCAGATCTGCCCATAGTCTATGATATGAGACAGTCAGGGTATTATTCTGAGATTTCTCCTTGGGCGAGCCACCTGACTCGTGAATACAAACGAAGAGTCAGGTTGTATAAGCAACATAATGGGGGCAAGGTTCCAACTGACGAATGCTTGAGCCAATGGTTCTCAAAGGAACAGATGGCCGCAATACGTGAAGAGCTGCGAAACAGGTATCAGCCCTCACATGACAGGCTATCGGAAGACGGAGGTGAGAACTATCTTGCCAGGAGTATTTCTGGGAATATAGACCTGAATGATGGGTTAACGAGGCAGTTCACGGAACTTTTGGAAGAGGACGATGTTTTCGATTCTTCACGGGGTCGAGTGGTAAGAGCGATTCAACAATTGGCAGAGATCACAGGGCTCTCGATGTCCACAATCTTCGAAATGCTTAACCAGCAACTTCTCTTAAAGGGAATAGATCTTAATGAGCTTCTTCTGCATGAATAGTTGGCTCGGTCATGCCGTCTGAGAAAATGAATAGGTTGAAGAGTAACCTACATTCCCGAATTGCTAATTGGATCCTGCAAATTCGATGTTTCGATCATTTAATTTCACATTATGGGAATTATTAGGGACTTAGAGCAGAGAATCCAGTCATTCATCGAGCTGCAAATTCCTATCCAGTTGGCGCAGTTCATAATGCGGTACCACTAGGCAACTTGTGGGAATTTAGTCTTGTAGAAGAGAAGCGATAATACGCAACGAGAAAGTTGGAATTATCATCTTTTATGATTTTTCGAATATATGTCTATCACAGCTTTTTATATGAACCAGTCCAGCTCTTTTAAAATCAAGTGGATGAGCACTACTATACAAAAGTGGACCAAGACCTCGATATCCTTCAAGCTCTCCCTGTCCAAGAATGACGATGCTGTTCGAAGGTAATTTTTCAACGAATGACTCGAACAGGTCTTGGGAAAATTGAAAATATTTCTTGGAATCCTGTGCGTCGGATTGCGTGTAGGCCAGTTGGCGTCCTAAAAGGTAAAATACATTTTGAGTGGATACGATTATTGGCTTTCCATCCTTTTTGATTTCGTCTTGAAATTCAAAGAAACTTGAGACATAAAAAGTGCAGTTTCGAAGGATGTTTTCAGGCACTCGGTACAGCTGGCCATTGAAGCAAGAACGTCCAAACAATTGAAAAAGTGGTGTTGAAAATGCTTTCTCGTCACATGGAATGCCATAGGGGGAAAATATCGAGTCAAAACTCTGATTAATTCCTGAAAGTCTGAAATTATCTCTATCGGTATCATCAAGAACAATATAGCCAGACTTCGCACGATCAATGAGGTTGCTGGAAATGTCAAAAGCTTTAATAGGAAGTCTGGAAATGCCCTCATCGTCAGAAAAATATTGGAGCGCAAGCGCAAAAGAGAAAGCTTCATGACCTTCTGAACAACCTACCACTGTAATTTCGTCAAAACTCTGGGCGCTGTGGACAAGATGTCTTACTAACGATCGATAGATTTTGGTTTCCCTAAATAGTGAAGTTTGATGGCAAAGGTCATTTTCACCCAAGATTAATTTATCTTCAGGAAGGGTGCTTAAGCTGTCCTGTATTCTCGCGCGAATTGCAGGATCTGCATTTAAATACAATCTGCTTAGAAACTGATCGATTCTGTGACGGAGATCGTAGGATTGTGTTTCAATATGGCACAAACCACATAATATTTCATGAAGTTCAGTTGAGTTCTCAAGCCCATGTGTCTCGGATAGATCGAAGAGATACAATAAATGTTGAGTGTGTTCATTTCTCTCGAGTTGGGGTTTGACCGTATCATATGATTTTTTAAGAGCCCTAAGAAATCTTGGATTCCTTTGGGAATGAACCAGTATATCCG
>JAAZON010000192.1 GCA_012797725.1 SAR324 cluster bacterium
CAACAAAAGTTTTATCCATTTGCCTAAGAGTGTATCCAAGATTCTTAAGCCGAGAGCTAACTTCTACCTCATTAAGCTTCGGAAGATTTAATTGTGTTCGCAAATTATTCATTTGCAGGACTATTTCTCTTTTCTCTGGAGCCTTCTCCTGAACAAAATTAAATCCTATCGCCTGAGCGCCAGCTGAGTTGCTTACTCCCGGTGTACCAGATATCAAATATAGAAGCCGTTTAAGCGCCGACTGCGCCATATCCGCATCGCAACCTCGCTCGTATAGATAGCTTGCATCTGTGGAAATCCCCATGGCCCGTGCTGTCTTTCTTATGCAAATTGGATGAAATGACGCAGATTCTATCAGCACTCTAGTCGTAGCAGGCCCAACCATACTATTTGCGCATCCAATAACACCTCCTACTGCAATGGTCTTGCGCTTGTCCTTGATTAGAATCGAGCCTTTTGGCACTTTGTAGGTTTTACCATCCAATGCCTCAACCTGCTCTTCTGCCTCTGACAGTTCCACACGAATCTCTCCCTCGATTTTGTCCTTGTCGAAAGCATGCATTGGCTGCCCAAGTTCGAGTAAAATGTAATTCAAAGTATCAACTATCGGATGCTTATCGCTAAGACCCATTACAGAACCCACCTCGGGTTTCACAGTCATGCGCTCTGGGAGTTGCAGCTCAAGAAGACCATATCTTGGACACTTATCTGTGCCAACTGAAACAGGCACAGAGGCCGGCCTGTCTGGGAGTTCTGCTGCCATTGGAGGCACTTTAATTTGCGCTAAGTAGCGTGCAGAAAACTCTCTTGCAATCCCCAAGGCATGGAGATGATCTCCTCTATTCGCCAACGTTTCAATATTAAAAACTACTCGCCCGCCTTCAGTCTCAATCGCTTTGACCTCTAGCCCTAAATCGTCCAATATTTGACGAAGTTCTTGAGGATCTAGAGTTGGGAGATCAACTATACGTTTCAAGATATCCAGATGTAATTTCATTTCTCACCTCCCTGCAGAACTCGGATGTCGTTACTATAAACTGCCTTAATAGTAGGAATCCCGAAGAACTGAGAAGCAAGGCGAGAAGAACCCAAACCAAAAGCCAGTCCAGAGACTTTTTCTGGATCAAACTTGAACTCTTCCAGTACTTTTCTATGAACCATGCCAGCACCTCCTACCGTAACCCAACCTGCTCCTCCGCACGCGGGGCATCCCTTCCCATTACAAAGGCTGCAATTTATTTGAGGTCCAATACTGGGCTCCGTATAGGGATAGAATTTTGGAACAAAGCGGATTTTCCTTCGCTTTCCGTAAAGCCCCTTTAGAATGTAGCTTATGATTCCCATGAGGTGCGCTAGAGTAAGGCCCTCTTCCACCCATATCATTTCAAATTGATGAAAAAGCGCTGTGTGCGAGGCGTCCTCTGTCTCATTGCGATAACATTTCCCAAAACACGCAACCCTTATTGGCAATTTGCCTTCTTGAAGGACTCTAGCCTGAACTGAGGTTGTATGAGTTCGAAGCACATCTCCAGGGTCTGTGTAAAAGGTATCTTGCATGTCCCGAGCTGGATGATGGGGAGGAATATTTAATGCGTCAAAGCAATAGTACTCCTTCTCAACTTCAGGTCCTATCACGTTCCTGAACCCAAAGGGTCTCAAAAGATCTGCCATTACTCTTTCAGCTCGGGTCAGAGGATGCGCACGCCCTGTTCCTGGATTATTACCCGGAAGAGAGAGATCCACAAATTCAGACTCAAGCTTCTTGAATCGAGATTCAGCAGCAAAGAAATTTTCCTTTTCTTTGACAAAGTCTTCAACTCTGGCTTTGGCGTCATTTAGGCGTGCTGCAACTTCGACTTTTTTTTCAGCCTCAAGATTTCGAAGCTGCTGGAACAAAAGCTTGATAACACCTTCCTTGCCTAGCCATGCTCTCCTAAAAAGCTCTAAAGCTTCTTTTGAATCAACAGAATCCATTTCACTATGAAGCTTTGAATTCAGCTCATCAAAATTCAAACTTTGAAGATCCATACGTCTCTCCCATTCTAATTTCAGCACCTCTGGCTTGCTGCAAATCAAGCATCAACTCCGGATCTGCTTCAGCTAAGCAAATCAAGAAGAATAACAATCACGCCAAATGGCGCTAATTATTTTTTCGCTGGAAATTTTTTATCTAAAACAGCATTCCACTGATCGATATACTTTTTCTCTTTCTCAAACAAAGCAGAGACATCGCCATTGATGGTGGCTTTAACAATCTTGTCCCCCTGCTTAATCTTCTCCACAACATCCATCCCACCTATGACGCGGCCGAACACACTATGGCGTCCATCAAGATGAGGTGTGGCATCAAGAGTAATGAAGAACTGACTTCCATTCGTCCCCGGGCCAGCATTGGCCATAGAAAGAATTCCTGCGCTTGAATGCTTCAATTCGGTTGAAAACTCATCAGCAAATTGATAACCAGGGCCCCCCGTGCCATTACCTTGAGGGTCTCCTCCTTGAATCACGAAGCCTGGAACCACTCGATGAAAGGTCAATCCATCGTAATAGCCTCGTTTTACGAGATTTGCGAAACTAGCGACTGTCAGTGGTGCCTTGTCAGCGGCTAATTCCAATTCAATTTTTCCTTTATTAGTTTCAAGTGTTGCCGTTAATGCGGCTGCATCTGCGCTTAGATTCATTGAAAGTATTCCTGTAAAAACAAATAATGCCCTAAATAATTGGCGAGCCATTTTTAAATCCCCAAATCTATTCCAAATTAATGTTTAAGCAGCTCAAGACTAAATTGCCCTCTTCTGCCAAGGCAAGTTCTGTCAGGGCCAAAGTCGAGAGTATTAGATAAGTTATTGAAAAAGCACCAAAGAGTCAAAGGATTTTAAGGCTCCAATATTGCTCACTTCCTTCATTCGAGAATGGCCTTTATATCTCAAATCCAAGCATCTAGATTTTTGCTCACACCATTGCTTTATCGAGGCAATTAGAGTGTTGTTAGGGGCTTAGCCTACCCTTCCTAGGTTCTCACATTAATTCTCGAAGATTATGGATCTCCCAATATTTTGAAGCATTTGTGCCTGTGCCCCGTTTCTGGTATAGCTTGGAAACTAGAATCACCCCTTTTGAGAAGAACTATATATATCTAATATCATAATGCTTTTCATTGGGTGGCCAATACTAGTTAGTTTACTGGATTTTTCTACATATAATTTCAGAGGGAGAAGAAAATGAAAATTAGGAATCTAGTTGCAGCTGCTGCAGTAGCGTTTCTTGGCCTTGCAGTTTCGCAGCTTGCATCAGCACAGGACAAAGCTTTTGAAGAAAACATGGCAAAATATCTTGCATCCGACAAAGGACAAGATGCTTTAATTGACGCTATCCAGAAATCGGCCCTCCGCAAGCAGCAACAACAAATGCAGCAACAACTTGAGGCTCAAATGAAGAATCCTGTGGTTGTTGAATATGGAAATAGCCCTGCTAAGGGACCAAAGGATGCAAAGATAACCATTGCCGAGTTTTCAGATTTCGAATGCCCGTTTTGCAAACGCGGTCATGAGACAATGAAAAAGATCCTTGAAGCTTATCCAAACGATGTGAAGATAGTTTTCAAACATCGCCCACTTCCCATGCATAAGAACGCACTCTCTGCTTCAAAAGCTGCAATAGCAGCCGGAATGCAGGGCAAGTTCTACGAAATGGCAGATGCTCTCTTTGCAAATCAACAGAAATTAGGTGATGAGTTCTATACCACTCAAGCTAAAGCCCTTGGACTTAATGTTGATAAATTTAAGAAGGATATGGCCTCCGAAGAAACAGCCAAGATCGTGAAAGATGACGAAGCCCAAGCTGAGAAACTTGGAGTCGGTGGAACACCAGGCTTTTTCGTAAATGGCGTGTCAATTCCTGGCGCTCAACCTTTTGAGCAATTTAAGACTATTATTGATAAGTTATTAACGAAGAAGTAATTAAATAGTCGTAAATGAAAGGCGGCCATTCGTGCCGCCTTTTTTGTTTTTTCCTAAGCTCTCAGCGTGGAAAGCAGAAAAGACGCTGACTACCTAAATCTTTCCAA
>JAAZON010000193.1 GCA_012797725.1 SAR324 cluster bacterium
ACCTCTTGCTACGCTTAGCGCTCCTTTCCGTTAATATTTGAGGCGCCCTTCGGGACGACCTCCTAAATTATTTGGATAGTCTACCGACTAAGCCTTGAGAAAGAAGAGACCTTTATTAGTGTCAATGACGTTTAAGTCTCTAACCTTGCCCCCCGAAAAACCGATACGAAATTATCAACATGTGGATATATCCCCTCAAGGATCCCATCCTTATATTACTACTAATTGAAGACAGTATTTGGGACTTGATACCGTTCAGGAAGTATTTTAAGCAGAGCGATTGGTCGGCCGCTTAAGTCTTGCCTCCCTGCTCAGACACAGACTGGCCTCGTTATTTGGCTCCCTTTAGGCTTGCGCGACGAAGCCTCGGCGAAGTCGTGTCGCTAGTGCCACTTACCAATGATAGTCGACAGTGAAAAGACTTATTGGATGCGGCACTAGTGAGTTTCTGCCCGTATGAACAGGAAACTGCCCCTATCCTGCTATTTCGCCATCTTTGATATCCCTAAGCTCAATTATTGAGCTGGTATTATTATCTTCACCCACTGCATTTTCAGCGACCTTCACAGGTGCGGCTTGTCTCTGAATTTCTTCCAAAGATGATGAAACAAAAGAAGGATTTTTTGCCTCCTGGCTGTTCAATCTAAGTGTTTCTGGATTAGAGAAATCTGGCGTACCAAAGATCTCAGAAGTTTTTTTCATGAATTCCACCCGATTAAGACTGCCTGCATTATACTTCACTATAATTTCATTAACTTGCTTGATTACATCTTTGTATTGATCAAGTGTGGTGGGAATACTCACTCCGTTGGTAAAGCGTCCGCCCGGATTGTATTTAGCATTCTTTGGATCAAGAAGCCTTAGAAACTTCTCTGGATCGTTAAGCGCCACTGATATCCCATAGATTCTATCAAGAATGCGATTACTTGCATCATCTTTTAAAACATCCCGAAACCCCTTTCCAATGACCTGGGAGAAAAATCCTCCCAGCTCTCTTTTGGCATTGGACAATTGTAGAATATTATATATGTCTTTTGCATATTCCTCGGCTGTCTTATTTCCTTGCCCCAATTGAAGTTCTTTTTGCCTTGCCTTAACTTGCCCAAGAGTCGCATTATCCCCCAACTCTTCGGCCGCAATATCTAAGAACTTTTTGCTTTTGATAAGATCTGCAATACGCACAAGTTCTTTTTGTTCAGCCGTCAGTTCTGGACTTGCTGTTGGAGGAGTATTTGTATTTGTCGCTGTGGCGTTTGTAGTAACTCCCACTGCTGGGTTCGAAATGCTAATGAAGTGATCAGTCAGGCATCTTTTCAATTGCTCTCCCATTGGCTCTTTGATAATTTTTCCCCAGTGTTTGATTCTCTCTCCTTCTAGTCTTTTTGAAACTTGCTCTGTGACTGCTTTCTGAGCGGCATCTCGAACTTCAGGATTATTTAAATCAAGACCTCTTGGATCTTTTTCAAGGGCCATCAAAACATCCATGGCTTTCTTCAAAGATAAGTTTCTCAACACCTCTTCGTTGCTAAGATTTGGATTGGCCTTTTTAATTTCATCAAATTCGCCCTGCCTAGAATGACGAAATAAATTTCCAGATCTTGAAGACAGTTTGTCATCCAATTTGTCAAGAGTATTGGCTATTGCTTTATCAACGCGCACTAACTCCATTTGAGTAGTTTTTGCGTTCTTTGCATCAAGGGTATTTTTTATGTTCGTAGCAGTTGAGGTCTCTGTCGCTTGTGATGTGCATTGATCCAATATATTTTGTGTGGTCAATCTTTGTGCTGTAGCATTTGCACTAATATCAATTCCCATCTTTATAAAACCTCCTAATTAACCTAATTATCTCTTTTCGACTGAAGTCTTTAGCTTGCTAAGGCTTCTTGGTGCTTATTTTGAGATTCTTTTAAAGAGTTATGCAAAAAAAATAAACGCTGTCTCCTCGAATCTCGTCTTTTTTTATCTCATATGCTTAAATATCTGAATGTACGAAGTATTTTTATCTTTTCTTCTTCTCAGGAACTAGAGACCTGTAGAAAGAAAGCCCGATGCCATTGCAAAGAACGAAGAGTATCTATAATGGAAGTCATCGCCAAGCTGCCGACGAGCAGACTGGCGATCTGCACTTTCCTCACCCTGTCTCATTGTCAGTCTTCTCTACTTAGGTTAAGTAATAAATAAAGGGTTGAAAAAAGCTCTAATGAGCAAGGGTGAAGTTTAGATATGCATAAACCATCAAAAAAAGAACAGGAATATTTCATTAAGAAAGAAATGGAAAGACTTAAAAAACTGAGAGAGAAGCATCTTTCCAATACAAAAGCCGCCGAACGAAAGAAAATGAAAGAAGCTCACTATCTTCATTGTGCTAAATGTGGGCAAAAAATGGAGAGTACAAAGTTTGAATCAATCGAGATAGAGGTATGTCCTGACTGCGGAGGGATCTATCTAGATGCAGGTGAGCTTGACAAAATTCTTGATGAAAAGCGGCGTGGTCCTTTTATGAACGCCCTTGCGCTTGCCCGGCGTCTTTTAGGATAAGAGACGTCTTGTATCTGTTTCACAAGCTACCAAAACAAAGGCTATTTCAGAAGCTACCTTAGCGAATAAGAAACGGCTCCTGAACCATAGGTCCACTTGAAGGCGGTTGGATGGTTGGGGGGAAGATCGTTTTTTCTGATTTCGGTGTTGGCGTTTTTGTGATAGTTGCCGTTGCTGTGACCGTTGGGGGCAGTGTTGTCGGCGGCAATGCTGTAGTTACTACTGTAGTGGGGGGCGCGGTTACTACCGTGGTTTCAGGGTATGTTGTTGTGGTTATTACCGTAGTTGGCGGAATAATCGTGGTTGGTGGAATCCAGATTGTAGTAGTCGTTGTACTAGTAGTGCTAGTTGTGGTTGTAGTTCCGCCTTCACCAGTTGGAGTAACTGTTATAGTAGGACTTACTGTTAATGTGACAGTAACAGTGGGACTGTGAGTAGGGGTACGAGTTGGAGTTCTC
>JAAZON010000018.1 GCA_012797725.1 SAR324 cluster bacterium
AAGAAAGTGACTATAACCGTTATGATCGCCCACCAGTTTTTCTTCTTTTGCATATTTAATATCTTTCTAAAACAATTATGATCAAATCTCTCCAATATCAGAATGGTAGTATTTAAAAATAAATATATCAAACATCATTATGTGAGTAAACACCAAGAGTAATTCATGGTTTTTAAAATAAAAAATTTATAAAGACATGAAAGTGACTTTTTATCATCAATATCGTCACCAACCGCAATTTTGGCCAAGCGGTTCATTAACCCAAAGCAGACTCAACACTGCCTCAAAATTCGGCATCCCTATCGACCATTCTCGTATTGTGTCATTTCTGTCAAATGCATTTTCATCATTACGAAACCATTGAGATGCCCGCACTTCCTGCCATCGTTGAGGTATCTTCTGGCCGGAAAATAGTTTACTTGCTCCTGTACATACTCCAACAAAGCTATTGACTTTCGGAAATACACCCAAATCCTCGAACTCAGAGGAAGATCGAAAGTATTTGATCGTACCTCGAAATGAATAAATTACAGCAATTGGTTCACAAGTAAATTGTGTGAACCTTAAACTCGTTGAAGTTATTGATGTTCTAAGTTTCGTAGCCCAATCATTGATAACATCAAAGGAGGGTTCGCTTTTGGAAAAAGGTATTTTAACAAAACGCTCTGGAATTAAAAAAGCTGATGCAAACTGATTCGCTTCGTGTTCTGCAGAATTAATTAAAGTATTCGTACTTTCTTGTATATCAATCGTAGTACAGGATTTCATTAAATTCTTTCCCCTATGCATCTCCAAGTGTCCTAGTTCATGAGCTATACTAAATCGGCGACGATGAGGATCGATTAGAGGCGAAGATGATACCGAGATAATTGGTTTACCTGGACCTAATAACAGGCGTGCTTCGGAACCTTCCATGGAACATTCGTGAAGGATTGCACCACGAGCATACACAATTTCATCTAGTAATAGAAGATCTTCAACAACTGATATTCCAAGCTTCTCTAGTACGTAATCGGCCATGTAATCTGGATTACTCATATATTCGTCAGTCCAGATCCTTAGGTATATCTTTTAAACTAGCTTTAAATTCGAGTTCCTGAAGAATTGTAGCCAAATCAGTATCTGTCAGGTTTTCTAAATTTCGAAAAGCCAATGAAGTCTGTACCTCGTTTGAGTTTAGAGTCGCAGACAACTTCTGTATCGCTTTTGTTAGTTTTTCACGATCCCATCCTATATGTATTGGAAATTCATCTATTTTTCTGGCGATTTTATGAATCTCTTTGATATCGGCAAATCGCCAATTTGAACTAATTAGATTATCAATAAATGCCAAACCGTCTACTTTTAGTTTTGCAATATCGTAACCGTTTTCTTCCAGAAATGCTTTCACATCTTCTTGCGAATCGGGCTCTGGAATTTGATCAAACAAACGATCGAAATCAGACGCAATATCCAAATCTGTTTTTTTGGATTTATTCTCGTCCATTTTGAGCCTCCATTTTAATTTTTAACGCCCTACGACGTAAAGCTCTAATAGCCAGGTTGATTTTCTCTACTGGCCTTCCCAAATATTTTGCCAATTCTTGTGGCTTCGCATCACAACGGCCATCAATTATTGCGAATACTATTTCCTCTAATTCTGGTTTTCCAGAACAAGTTTCTAATAAGGAATCAATTTTTAAACTTGCATCCTTAGATTTCTCGGTTTCGGCTTCACCACTAATTACCTCATCTTCTAGTGAGGTGGTTTGAAGTGCCTTTTTGGGGTGTCCATCATCAAAATTGCTTTGGTTGGATGTATGATCATCAACTTGGTCGACTCGAACCTCAAGTCTATTTGAAGCTGATTCTGCTAAATGACTAATCTCACTTCGGATTACCCATTTTAACCAAGTTAATAGATCACCTCTTTCGGGATCCCAATT
>JAAZON010000019.1 GCA_012797725.1 SAR324 cluster bacterium
AGGTCGTAATCCTGCAACCGGTGAGACAATTCAAATTCCTGCAAGGAAGAGAGTTCGTTTCGTTGCAACAAAAGCATTGAAGGATGCAGTTCTTCAATAAGCTTAAAGACTGAACATAGTTCAGGCATCAGGCTCCCTATAGAGGGAGCCTTTTTTTTATGATTATATTAACTAAGAGTAGTTTTTTCATAAGTAATTCAATTAAAAACGTAATTTCTTTCTGATTCCTGCAACCTTTGGCCTGTTTCAATACTCTAAAGTCTAGAGCCACATTTTTTCTATTACGTGCAAAGGACCACTTCATATGGACAATAATGAAAAACATTCTAATGCTCCCGAAAAGGACGCATATGAAGTTGAAGGGGTAAAACGAGTCTTAGACAGGGAGAGCTCTGGCCCTTCTGCGCAACGTGGTGAAATGTCAGCTGCTGCTCTTGGAAGAATCCTTGGTCTAGCTACTGTGAATGACCTTAATATTATGGAAGGTAAAATCGATCTCCTAACAAGCAAGCTAAACCAGCTAATAATGAAGATGGAAAAAGTTCTTAACTTTACTACCAAGGCTCCAACAGGAGCAGATCTTGAGAGAATTGATGTTCAAGTTGGTGCGTTAAAGGCAGCAATTCAAGATTTCATTGCTAAGAATTCTAACGAACAAATTACTCCTGGCCGTGTAGGGCATGTATCGCAACCTAGAGAGACAGCAAAAGCAATAGTTCCAGAGACCCAAAGCTCAGAGGAAAAGCCTGCAGAGCAACCTCACAAGAAGGTTACATTAAGTTCATTAAACACTTAGGGAGAAGTTGTTATGGCGACTGACGAAAAAGGGAAAGGTCTGCGTACGAAACTCACAGTTGAGCGTGTGGGAAAAGACAATCTGATTAATTCAGGTTTGAAGCAACAGATTGAAAAGACCAGGTCAGGGCGAAGAAAAAGTTACACAATGGATCTGCGAATCCATAGCCCTGCCTCACTAGGATATTTCAAAGTCAAAGAACTGGACACGGCTCCAGCGCTAGTGCGGCTTGCCAAGGTGAAAGGTCTTGATGTAATAGCAATAACAGACTTCTTTAGCGCAGCTTTTGTAGACAAGACAATTGAGGCTGCGAAAGGAAGCTCGATAACTGTTATTCCAGGTGTCAATCTTCGTTGTCAAATTGACGCATGCTCTGATGTGATTTTAACTTGTATTTTTCCTGAAAATACGAATGCTTCACATATAGAGGACTTTTTGAAGAGCCTTGATATTCCGGACAACGCATGTGACAACAAGAATTATGTTCTTAGTAAACCTTTTGCAGAGGTACTCGAACAAATAGAGAAGTTCGGAGGGGTGGCTTTTCCAAGTAGAATGGATAAGACCCCGCAGCAGATTCATGTCCTTCCAGCTTTGGTGGAACGCTACGGCTTTAGAGCCTTTGATTTGGCTTATCCAGAATCAATAAATTTATTCAAACGCCGCTGGCCGAAAATTAAGTTTCACTTCTTTAGTTTCTCAAATGCGAGAGCTTTAGCTCAGATAGGCAGTCGAATGGCCAAAGTGAAGATGTTAGCGCCTGGCTTTCAAGGGATCAAAGAGCTTGTAATGAGAGAGTCAATTTAGCAGCTATTTCCCTTGAAGCTTCCCAGGCTTGTGCTTGCTTCAAAAAGCAAGTTAGCATAGCTGGATGATTCTCCTTTGGATTCTCGCAATTCTTCTTGTAATTATGGGCTTCGCAGGCACAGTCTTGCCAGCTTTGCCAGGTGCTCCCTTGGTCTTCGGGGGGCTATTCTTGATAGCTTGGATTGAGGATTTTCAACGTATTGGCTGGCTTTCTTTATTAATTCTGGGATTATTAACTATCTTTGTGCTGCTGGTGGATATTATTTCAACAGCTCTTGGTGCGAAGAGAGTAGGAGCTTCTAAGCTTGCCATTTTTGGGGCCGCCCTTGGAACTCTATTGGGAATATTCTTAGGTTTACCGGGCATTGTTTTAGGCCCTTTCTTTGGGGCTTTAATAGGTGAGTACATAGTCAGAACAAGGCTCTCTCAGGCGGCAAAAGTGGGTTTTGCTACTTGGTTGGGTTTGGTGATTTCAGCTTTAATTAAGCTAAGTGTTCTATTTATTATGCTGGGCATTTTTGTGGTGGTATACATGTTGTGACAATTTGTTCTATCTTGGGGCATTTGTTACTTGATTCATGTGATGAAGGATCTAATGCAAGTTTCAAAGATTGCCCGACTTTGAAAAATCGCTATTGAAAAGCTAGTCCTCAACATAGAATAATACGATGAAAAGGCGCATGACTGATTTATGGCTTTTTTAAATGTTATTTTTGGAATTTTTTAGGTCTGGAGAATATCTATGAGTACTTTCGGTGGGCAGCAGTCGACTATTGGTGGGCGAACTTCTCTTTTTGAGCATGGCGGTCTTGACGCCATATTCTATCCCAAGACAGTTGCTGTCATTGGTGCAACCGAATCTCATGGGAGTGTTGGACGAACAATTCTTTGGAATTTGATCACTAGCCCTTTCGGCGGAACTGTTTATCCGGTAAATCCGAAGCGCTCAAGTGTGTTAGGTGTTAAAGCCTATCCTAGTGTAAAGGCAATTAACGATAAAATAGATCTAGTGGTTATAATTACTCCGGCACCTAGTATCCCCGGAATTATGAAGGAATGCGTAGAGGCTGGAGTCGGAGGTGCAATTGTAATTTCAGCCGGATTTAAAGAGATTGGTCCTCAGGGTGTTGAATATGAACGCCAGCTTTTAGAGGAGGCAAGGAAGGGGGGCATTAGAATAATTGGACCAAACTGTCTTGGTGTTATGAATCCAATAAATGGTTTAAATGCAACCTTTGCAACTACCATTGCTCGAAAGGGAAAAGTCGGTTTTCTTTCTCAAAGTGGTGCGCTTTGTACAGCAGTGTTGGATTGGAGTTTGACTGAAAATGTAGGCTTTAGCTCGTTCGTCTCTATTGGATCAATGCTTGATGTGGGCTGGGGAGATCTAATCTATTACCTTGGCGACGATCCCCAGACAGAAAGCATAGTAATATATATGGAAACAATCGGTGATGCTCGTG
>JAAZON010000194.1 GCA_012797725.1 SAR324 cluster bacterium
CGGCGTAATCTGACTCTAGATATAATATCCGCAGCTACCTTGCCAATCCCCACTATCAACATGTATCGGATGTTATATCCTCGCCGCCTTAGTTCTTGTAAAACAAACCGAAGCACGCTTCGCTGGAGAACTGTAAGAAGAACCGCAAGAACGCCGAAGTAGACAAAGACAAGACGGGACATCTCTGCCTGCTTTTCCCATAACAAGTATGTTGCCGCGAGAAACAAAAGCAGAGCAAGCGCATTTGCATTTAGCAACCGCCAAATTTCAATTGAACGCCGCACCCCTCGCATTGGCCTATAAAGACCCATGCGCTTAAAAACAAAGGCCCATATTAGCCAGATAAAGAGCACCATGCTCAAATAGCGGCTAAAAGGAGGAATCCCCTTTTGAACTTCTATTAAGCCAGTTTCAAAGCGGAGCCAATATGCAGCAACCCATGCAAAAGAGACGACCAGCACGTCAACTGCAAGAAAGAGAAATTCAAAAAGATGTCGTCTTTGTTTTAACATAACACCGCGCTGCGAAGTGGGTATTCCCGAGCCTCGCCTCTATTGCCTACTATGCTCTCCCAGGAACTAAAAAAACGTTCGGGAGAAAACTTTTTAGCTTGAGCCACACACGCTTCCGGCCTCAGCTCATTTTCAATAGTCATGAAATATCCAACCGCTTCCATAAGGGATGCCACCTCAGCATCCGGTCTAGCCTCATAAAAAACTCCTGTTTTCCCAGTGAGGTCACCCCCCCTATCCGCGCCACATTTTACACCATTAACAGTTTCGACGCTTCCCCCTTCCTGTCTGGCGATAACAGGTCGCCCCGCAGCCATACACTCTATTGGAATCATTCCAAAATCTTCGACTCCCGGAAATATTAGAGCTCTGCAGTGAGCATACAAAGAAGCCAGTTCCTCATCATTGACCCGTCCAAAAAACAATACATTCTTCCCTGCAATGCTCCTCAAATATGCCTCTTCAGGCCCTGTACCTGCAATCCAAAGAGGAATACCCAGTAAATTAAACGCCTGAATTGCGACCGCAATCCTTTTGTAAGGAACTAATGCACCGGCGCAGAGAAAAGATTCTCCCTTAATTAATTCAGGGATTGCACGAACAAAGGAAGTATCTACCGGCGGGTAAACAACCTGAGAATCTCGGTTGTAATATCTCTGTATTCTTTCTTTTACGAAGTTACTAATTGCAATCATTTTATCTGCACGTCCATTCTCTCTGTCCCATTTACGAAGATATGAAAGGATTGGACTAAGTGGCTTAGCAAAACCACCAAAATAAACATCAGCCTGATCCCAGATATAGCGCATGGGAGTGAAGCAATAGCAGATATGTTCAGTGGTACTTGGAACACGTATGTTCTTTGCAGCAGCATGGCTTAGTGATATGACCAAATCATATCCCTCAAAAGAAAAAGCCTTTATAGCCGTTGGATAAAGCGGAAGAAAATAACGATAAAAACGTCCGGCAAAAGGAAGCTTCTGAAGAAAGGAGGTCTTCACAACTCGCGAATCAATGAAAGGATTGGTACTTCCAGGTATGTGGACCAGCGTGAAGATGTCGGCTTCAGGGTACATAGACAAGAATGCAAAAAGGCATTTCTCACCACCTCGCATTCCTGTCAACCAATCATGAACTATAGCAACCTTCATACAGCAGCTCCTGAAAAGACACCTAATGCATCTCTATATACATCTATTATAGCTTCAGCAGAATCCTCGGGTCTGTATTTCTCAGCCTGCCTCCTCAGATTCTCTATTGATTCAGGCGAAAGTGTTGAATTGGATAAGAATTGTATTATCCCTCGCTTTAACGATTCCACTGTGAAATCAGAGCAAATTATATCATATGGAGTCATTAATTCCAGAATTGCCGCCACGGGCCTTGCAATAACCGGAACCCCA
>JAAZON010000195.1 GCA_012797725.1 SAR324 cluster bacterium
GAAGAAAATCTTGATCTTTTCAGGCGAATGCGAGCTGGAGAGTTCCCAGATGGTACATATACACTTCGTGCAAAAATTGATATGGCTTCACCAAATTTGAATATGCGAGATCCTGCAATGTATAGGATCAGACATGCTAGCCATCAACGGACTGGCGATAAATGGTGCATTTATCCTATGTATGATTATTGTCACTGTCTTTCAGATTCCCTGGAAGGCATAACCCATTCCATTTGTACACTGGAGTTCGAAGATCATCGCCCACTTTACGATTGGTATCTTGATCAGCTTAGAGTTGCCTGCCATCCCCAGCAAATAGAATTTGCACGTCTGAATATTACATACACAGTACTGAGTAAGCGTAAATTATTAGAACTTGTGAGAATGAGGTTTGTTTCAGGATGGGATGACCCCAGAATGCCTACAATTGCAGGCTTAAGACGCAGAGGCTATACGCCAGAAGCCATACGAAATTTCTGTTCACGGATTGGCGTTGCAAAGGCACATAGTACCATTGATGCCAATCTTTTGGATTTCTTTCTTAGAGA
The DNA here is from genome assembly GCA_012797725.1 of SAR324 cluster bacterium. The sequence goes on from JAAZON010000195.1 coordinate 549, forward strand.
AGATTTGAATGCCAAATCAACGCGGGTTATGGCAGTTCTGAATCCTCTCAAAGTGGTAATTACAAATTATCCTGAAGGAAAAGTTGAAGAGCTGGATGCCCAAAACAATCCAGAAGACCCACAAGCAGGCTTCCGAAAGGTTCCTTTTACAAGAGAACTTTACATCGAAAAAGACGATTTCATGGAGAACCCAACAAAGCACTTTTTCCGTCTAGCTCCCGGGACAGAGGTAAGACTAAAACATGCCTACATTATTCGCTGCGACGAGCTTATAAAAGATCCATCGACCGGAGAAATTAAAGAACTTCATTGCAGTTATGATCCAAATACTCTGAGCGGCTCTGGCTGCGAAGCTCGAAAAGTTAAGGGCACGCTGCACTGGGTTTCTGCACAACATGCATTTGAGGCCGAAGTTCGACTCTACGACAGACTCTTTAGAGTGGAAGACCCAGATGTTGTCTCTCAAGGGGAGGATTGGCGTTCAAATCTGAATCCAGATTCATTACAAACATTGAAAAACTGTAAACTTGAGCCTTCCTTGAAGTCTGCGCTGCCAGGCACTCCGTACCAGTTCTTGAGACTTGGCTATTTTTGCGCAGATGTAAAAGACTCAGTTCCCGGAAAACCTGTATTCAACAGAACAGTCACACTTAAGGATACCTGGGCTAAAATTCAGAAGAAGGGATAAACATCTGAGAAAAATAGCGAGGTGGGATTACTTAAGATTGTTATTCACAATTCTTTTTAGGAAATTCTCTGGTGTTTCTGCACTAAAAGTATCAATAAGAAGCTGGCTCTCTGGCGCTATGGAGTTAGCTACTCGTACCTAGAGTTCCGCATATCTTCTTACTGATTTCAGCCCGCTTTGCAAACCATTTATATCAAGATGCACTGCTCTCGATCCTTTTTTTCAAGCACGAACTCCTCTTTCCAGAGGGAATGGATATTTTTTAATAAACTAAAAGACTAACCTTCACTCCCATGCTGCCAGGAAACACGTTATACTAAATTACCTATACTGTGGATTGTTCGTAAATGTCATGTCATCTTCAAGATGCACTCTTTTTCCCGCAATCTTGCCATGAACCAACCCTCGATAATCATCAAGGCCTATTTCTATAAAGTCTTCGAGGCTATTATGGCCTGTTTTAGATCCTGCTTCTGTCATAAATTCAGCAAAAGATTCTGAGATACCAGCTTCAATGAAAAGGGTCTTTAACTTTTCATAGGCAGATATCGAATAAACATCTTCACCAAGACATGCTCCTTTTGCGTTCTTTCTAATTGTTACAACTAGCTTGTTCAGATCATGAACTAATGCACGCTCGCAAATCCAGTAAAAATCACCATTCCTTATCAATCCAGATTCACACAAGACTCTAGCTATCTTCGACGCACAATAGGCAACTAGGATTTAGTGCTCAACCACATTGGCGAAGCTCTTTGAGGCAAGTTCCTTGATATAAGGATTAATCACCATTTCATTCTTTCTTGGGTGTATCCCTACAACCTAAGAGCCTCATTTGCTCTGGGAACTTATCTTCTGGATTCCGATAAATGATTCATAGGATGAAAGTGCCTTATATTAGAGTATCAAAAGAGGTCGTCATAATGATTTTTCTCGAAATCTGAGCCAGAAAAGCTTTGTCTACAACAATACTGACTTCTCGAACTCCAATATCTCCCATTTTCCAATCCCTCTATTGATAACAACAATGCTGGTTTGAACTTTTCCCTTACTCTGCACAAGCTTTTTAAAGAATCTTTAATAACTTGATCATCTCTTCACTATCCTTTAATGTTAGTCGTGCTAGATTCTTGTGTTTAGTTACTTTAAAAAAGGCGTTCCGTTCCAATTATTTGTCTTGAATTTTGGTAATTACTCTTAAGACTTCAACGATTTGCCTTTGAAAGTATCTTCAAAAAAATGAAAAAGTGAAATTTATATTAAATATTTACATGACGGGATTATAAATGGCATTAAAGCTGATTATTTCTGATTTTGATGGTGTCATTGCTGATTCATTAAATATGTATAAAGAGGCATACAAGCAGACATTCGCCCACTTTGGAAAAGCAACTCCTTTTAGTAATTTCAAAGAATGGTACAACTCAGAATGGGAGAAGAATTGGACTTCAAGTGGATTTGCACATTCAGAAATTCCAGCAGTATGTGAGATCTTTTCAAGGTTTATAAATTACGATTTGGTAGATCCCTTTAAGGGAATGGAGGAAGAACTTAGCAAGCTTAACAGTATTGGTCCAGTGGTAATAGCATCAACTACTTGTTCTTCCATAATCAACCAATTTCTTCAAAGAACAAACCTTGCTGCTTTTGTGGAGGAAGTTTATTCACCTGATGGAGGGAGTGATAAGAAAGGCATAATTTCCAAGGCAATTGACGCCCGATCTTTATCTCCCCAAGAAACACTTATGATAGGTGACACTCCAAGTGACATAAAACCTGCAAATGAACTGGGCTGCCTATCTATTGCCGTAACCTATGGGTGGTACAATAAGGAGAATTTGCTTTCAACAAATCCAACTTACATCGTCGAGAGTGTCCAAGACTTATTTAAAGCAGCAAATCTGCTGAGTGCTAATATCAAATAAACCTAGCCTCATTCATTTTTTAAGAAAAATGAAGGAGGCTCGGTTTAAAACGGATTTTTCCCAAAGTCTTGGTATCCTTAGCTCCTAGATAAATGATAGAATAGGATTATTAGTATTGAAGATTGCTTAATCATCTCCGACATTCTTAACTGGAAAAAGTCTTTGGTGTCTTGTCTAGAAAAAAATCATTAGACCTGATTAAAGGAGCTGCCCTATGCGAATCCCTAGTGTCATAGTTTCTTTACCCTTCAAGCATCGCAGTCTTCTTTTTCTCTGTCTGTTCCTTTGCAGTATTGGATTTTATCCCTTGTCGGGTATGGCAGACCGAGTAACTCAGCGTTTTGGTGATTGTGCAACCTGCACAAAGAAAGGAGTACATATTGATACAACGGTTTCAGAACAATATGGAGATGGTAACACTCCAGGTAATGGCTATACTTCAACCCCGGGAACAGCGGAATTCTTATCATTTCGCCCCATGTGGGGTACAGATCATGTGCTAATGCGCTTTGACCTAAGTTCAATTCCAAGCGGAACCAAAGTCTATAGTGCAACATTAAGATTTTTTGTCTCCAGCGATAGCCCTTCAGGTTCTAGTGGTGTGACAATAAACATTTTTCCAATAAAAGACCCCGCGGGAACAGGAATGTGGTCAGAATCGGAGGCTTGTTTCAAACAAAAAAGAAGGGGGATTCCCTGGACTCCTTCAGGTGATATAAGAGGAGCTCTCGACCCCTCCCCTATTGCTTCGATTTATTTTAAACAATGGCAATCAATTACCATCTCTCTTCAGGATTACTATGACGCAGATATTACAAATGCTGTTCAAGGCTGGGTAAACACTCCATCAACAAACATGGGTTTTGCATTTCAAGATAC
>JAAZON010000196.1 GCA_012797725.1 SAR324 cluster bacterium
ACGGGGATTGGGGAAAAAAATTGCACTTACCCCATTTGTGAAATTTCCGTATAGTTTCACCGGAATGAAGCCTGTGGATGGAGGGACTTGACCAATGAACATAAGAACTATGCTTTACATATTTCTGGTTTTTGCTCCTGTTACTGTTGTAAACGCGGGTCCCGCTATTAGTCCCTCTCCTTTGTTTACGATAACTCCGGCACCCACTGAAACGGCTATATGCGAATCATGCATCGAGGATGAGTTGGACGATTATACAGAGGATATTGCTATTACGATTCCTACTCCATCTCAGAGCGTGACCCCAAGCAGCTATGAGCCTTTATCGATGGTAGCGCCGCAATGTCAAATGCAGCCGTATGAAGCGCCATCAGCTGTGGCCGGAAATACTTGTGCCAGCCAGCCTGCCGCCACTCCCTCTGGAGGATGCGAGCAGCAAGACATTTCTGTAAAATGCAATAAATCTTCAGGGTTTATGGATGCATGCGTGCAGCAGTCTACCTCTGGCCGCCCGTGCACCATCCGAGTGAATCCTGATGACTGTAGCACAATGGGTATCACCACACAACTTCTTCACAAGACAAAAAATGAAATCTATCAATGGATAAACAGCCAGAAAATGAAGAACACCGAGCAACTAAAAATGTGCTCCATCCTTCATGAAGTCACACATTGCCAGAACTTATGTCAGAACCCAAGCATTCTCTTATGCCAGACTGAGCAGAATGCAGATGATGCTAAAGAAGCCTGCCTGTGGGGATATTACAATAAACGCTGCGGAATTATGCAAGACCAAATATGCAATATCATAATGTCTCTGATCATAGATACAGATTTTCACAAGGACTTTAACAAATGCGTCTGCGACATTCAGAAAGTTGGTGGCTCGAAAAAAACTTGTATCAATACATGCAGAGAAAAATGCATTGATAGTGGAGCTACGGATGAATTTTGCCATTCGTTGGAGCGTTGCTGCAACATGATTGGCAAATAGCGTCTTGAAATGGAGAGTGATAAGTGCAGGTGATTTTTTTAATGGGTGATTAACAATTGGTGCCACCCTACTCTTCAGGAGACCAAGTCAATATATTTTATACAAAAGCTAATCAAAATGATCCATTGTATACAACAGAAAAAGAAGGGTGGCACCAATATGCCAACTTACTTGCTGTACATGAACCTGTCTTGCCTCTCGCTAAGAGAACGACAGGGAAGCTTCTCTATGCTTGGCAAACGAAGCCAAGGAACCATCTTAGAAACCGTGGCATCTACATCAGATCTCACATCTTTGAAGGCAGACCAGCTTGATACACCTGGATATTGAGATATTTTATCTACCAGGTTGGCTCTGGCTGGGTTTGCGTAAACATAGGCTATTTTTGAAATTGCCACATCTAGATCCAGTATCTCTGCAAGTACAGGATCCCCTTCCCATATATTTAGCCTTCTTAGGCCCAGAAGCTTCTTAAACAAGTCTGTTATCTTCTTTTGAACCTCTTGATAAAAGCGTGTGCAGCTTTCAGGACATAAAGACATCAGCACCATGTGCACATGGTTTCCCATCCAAAGATAGTCAGAAAGAATAACCTTCGAGTCCCTTTGAGCCCGGGCAATGGAGCTTTCTATTATTAGTTTAACTGTTAACAATGTCGCAAAGGGCAGTCCTTCCTTTACCCCAAGGATTAGTTCAAACATTCGCTTTGAGCGTATGTATCGCCGCCTTCTTGCCACATGCCTGTATCGTTAATCCTTCAAAAAAGTTGCCTGTTACTCCCTACTTTTTTTAGAAACTCACTAATCCGCTGATAATACTTAAATAAAATAGTTACCCTGTACAAGGCTGTTTTACGATGTTTACGAGGCTGTTTTTTGCCGGGGATGAGCGTGGGGTTTGATTACTTGCTTTCAGAAATCTCGCGGATACCCGACGAAACAGCGATTATTGGCGCTAGAGATCAATATGTATACTGCCCTCGCCCGGAACAAACGACATGGTGACAATACAGTCTCTAGCCCTGCCATTAGCGCTCGCAGGCAGAGTCCATGCCACATCGCCGTCCCCGCTTTGAGTGCCCGAGTAATCGTCGTAATGGTAATAGCTCGATGCCAACTTCCCCATGAGCTGAGCGCTCGCGGTACCCCCCCGAGCCAAGGGCCTCCTCAACGAGCCTTCTCACATCAGCGAGGGAGAGATCCACCCGGTAGAATTCCTCATAATCGATATACGGATCTAGGCAGGCTTGAAGTTCTTTCCATTTATACGTAAAGCGATCCTCAGCCGAGTTTACCTCGATACTCTGCTCGTTGGCATACGGCCGTTTTGTCACAGGAGTGAGTGAACGCAGTGTCTCATCGATTTCGTTCATCGGAATTGAGAGCGAGAGGGCCCCGAATGTTGCCAGATCTTCATTAAGCACGTTATCCATATAGCCTCTCCTATCGTCGAAAGCCAAACTGAAAGATTACACCACTGCAGGATAGGCAGGAAAAGCTCCGAGCGGCGAGAGGATTCAGATCTTGCAGGAGGATCTGAAAGGATCCCAACAAAAGCATGAATGGAACTGCATATGCTGAAAACCTCTCAATCACCGCTACCACTTTAAGGAACTTTTAGCATTATAAAAGCAAAAAAACCCATAGCAATCTGTTTTCATTCGGGTTGTGGGGAATTTTAAGATCTCCTACCATTTGCACAAAATTGTCATAGTCCCAAGTGAAAAATGGTTTGAGCTTTCCAGTCACGAAAAAAAAGAGATTGGTGCGCAAAGCAATTTTGAAGTGCCTCTCTCCTTCCCAGCGAGAAGAAGCAAGGCTTCTATATCCTTCCCTTGCGGGTCCAAAACCTCAATCAGAAAAAGTACCTGCGATTGAGGACTCTTCAATTTTGCTTTTAAGCTGCAATTTGAAACAGCTGCTTAAACGCATTGCTTCCTATTACCAATCTTTGGTGAAAAGAGTCACTTCCCCTAGAAACCGAAGGATAGAAAAGCTGGCAAATGCTGTTGGTACAGTGAATATCATGCCTGATTAAGCCGGCCTTTCTCTTTTCGTTGCCAAGAGAGATACAATCCAAGACAGTCTGAGTGAGATGCAGAATTTGTCTGCTCTTCAGATGGAAGTGTTGAAAAAAACGCTCAGCAATGGAGTTTAAGAAATTCAAGCAATATTCATAAAAATCCTCTTGGATAATATTATTTAATCGTGTATAAGTATAAATTATGGGATAATTAATATTAATTATGACTTTTTTAGATTAAGTCATAGCTATTTTAAGCCGATTACAAGTAGTGAGGAATATTTTAATCCTGCTAGTCTTTACTCAGAAATTTAA
>JAAZON010000197.1 GCA_012797725.1 SAR324 cluster bacterium
AAAGATAAACAAAAGCGAGGAGAAAGCTCTAATTATCGGCTCAATTGCACTTAGGGGACATATAATTTCATCCGATCATCTTGCTTCGGCTCATACTGGTGATCTTCCCTCTCCAAAATTATCCAGACCAGAAAGGTTGCTGGCGCGATGGAGATTAGCCGCAGATAAGCCCTATGACCCTTATGATCATCAAAGAAACTGCATGAACACTAAAGGCTCTGCAGTATTAATGGCTCCAACTGGCAGCGGCAAAACCGAAGCTTCATTACTTTGGGCTATGGCCCAGGCTGAAGAAGGTAGACGTATTCCAAGGCTTTACTACACACTGCCCTTTCAGGCAAGTATGAACGCCATGTATGATAGATTGAATAATGCTAAGTCAGGAGCTTTTCCTGGGCAGGTCGGCCTAGAACATAGCAGGAGCACTCTTGCGTATTATAGAAGCTTGCTTGAAGATGATAATGAAAGATCCGATCCTGAAAAAGCAGCTCGTTATGCCAAATGGCTAAGCAATTTGGCCCGTCTAAATTATTATCCGGTTCGTGTTCTGAGCCCATATCAGATTCTCAAGGGACCATATTGCTTGAAGGGCTATGAATCCTTGCTTTCGGATTGCTTTAATGCAGTATTCATTTTAGATGAAGTTCATGCCTATGAGGCCAAGCGATTGGCATTGATACTTGCAACTGTAAAATATTTACGAGAATTTTACGATGCAAGGTTCTTTGTGATGTCTGCTACTTTGCCGAAGTTACTGCGTGAGCGTTTGAAAGAGGCCCTCGGACATTATTCTTTATTACAGGCGACTTCTGATCTCTATTCTAAATTCCAGCGGCATCGCCTTTCGCTTAAAGACGGGGATTTGTTAAATCCAGAGCCTTTGCATGAAATCGCTCAGGTGGTCCAAGGAGGACAATCTGTCCTTGTATGCTGCAATACAGTAAGGAGAGCACAGGATGCATATCTCGATCTCAAGAGGAGATTGGGTTCAGGGTTTGAAGTTGTCTTGCTTCATGGTCGCTTTAATGGCAAGGACAGACTGGCAAAAGAGAAGACTGTACGTCTAGCTACTGGGTCGAACTCTAATCAGAGGAGACCTATTCTTCTGATTGCTACGCAAGTCATAGAAGTAAGCCTTGATATCGATCTCGATGTAATTTATACTGATCCAGCACCAATCGAAGCATTGCTTCAACGTTTCGGTAGGATAAACAGGAGGAGATCGAAGAAATGTGCTGATGTTTATGTGTTTAGAGAGCCTGCGGATGGGCAGAAGATTTACAGTGAAGATATCGTTCGAGCTTCTTTGGACGTTCTTGAGAAGAACAATGGCATGATGATAGATGAATCAAAGGTTTCCGATTGGTTAGATATGGTTTATAAGGATGAAATAGCCAAAAAATGGACTAAAGAATACCAGGATTCATATGAAGAATTTTGGAACGGCGTAATTTTGAATATAAGGGCATTCAGATCCGATCAAAGTCTTGAAGAAGAATTTTACAAGGCATTTGATAGCTTGGAAGTTCTGCCGCAATGCCTTTGGGATGAGTACGTTGAATCTGTCGATTATAATCCGCTTGAGGCTAATCAATTACTTGCTTCAATTCGGTGGAATCAATATGCTCAATTAGAAAGAACGGGTGCGGCATATTTTGATAAAGATAAAAAAATAAGAGTTGTAAGCGCACATTACGACTCTGAATTTGGGCTTGATCTACGACGAAGACAAGAGGAAATTGTCAAAATAATTTAATCAGATTATCCCGCAT
>JAAZON010000198.1 GCA_012797725.1 SAR324 cluster bacterium
ACCATATTGGTTTAATTGTTCAATGTATTGATGCCAACAATATTGGCAATCTCTCTGTCAGAATGGAAGATTATTCCTTGGGGCTTCTCTCTCAGATTTTTTAAAGCTTGATGAAGTGCCACAAGCCCCCCACCGAATTATGGCTTAGATCACTACTAAGATGACGACCCCCACTATCTTTCTTGAATCAGCATCTGTTACAAGGAACAGGTAGGCAAACCCTGTCCGTAATGACACATATGTGATACTACAGACAAATACTTGATTTGGGTCGTCTATTACCAAGTCTTTGATATAGTTGGGTGCTATAGAGCATATTGGTGATTTAAGTACCTTGTCTTTTTGAAGCGTTTTTTTGGCTTAATCAGCAAGTCCTTTTCTCTAAACAAGGAAAATAGTCGCTCTCTTCCTCTTATTGCATGATTTATAGCATTATGAGCTTATGAATATGTCATCTCACCACGCCTTATAATATTCTATTTGTTACGACCAGGATCTGAAAGGATTGCAGTGATCAAGGAACCGTTTATTATTTTATGTCACCATTGTGTAGACCCATCGCTTGATCAAGTAATATACGAGCAAGTTTGTGTTGCTCTTTTTGATGCTCTGGACATCGCCAATAGTTTCCTAATTCGCCATCTACAATAAACGATACTGAGGCGAATAATGCGCCAGGAATATGCACTACTTCATCGATCCCTGAATAAACTCCGTCGAGCGTATCGATGACAGTATCATATTCTCTTTGACTTAAGTGGGCAGAAGCACTTTGAAGTTTCGATTGCAGCGCTTCTCTCTTGCTCGCTAAAGGGATTATTAGAAGCGGAGATGGAAATATAGCCTGGAGAGCATTGAAGTCGAAGTTGTGAAGAACTCCACGGACAAATTGGCGGTAGGTTGGATCTATGATAAGAGGGCCTAAGCTGCTATCGATCGCAGTACCTATCATATGCATGCTCAGAATGCTCGAGCCAGAATTGCGGACTGGACAATAGCGTACTGGGAAATAGATACCAAAAGGTCTAACGTCGAGCCCTTTATTTCTAAATGCTTGAGCAAGTAAGGGCGCAGTAATGCTGCAAGTACAAGCCCAGGTAACTTCTCCGTTTGGAACATCGACAACTGTGAAGTGGGATGATTCTTTTGCAGTAAGATCTCGAGCGATGGGCTCGATGATCTGCATCAAAGATTCCGCCTCTTGAGTGAGTGTTACGATATCGACGGTATGGGCTCTAATCAAATCTGCAAGATACGATCGGCTCGCCAACTCCCAGGTTAGTAGCTCAGAATTAGAATGCGTGGAACCGCTTACTATATCCAGACTTAGCGAAAAAAGTGCATCAAAGTTCTCTCCGTTGTAACTAAAGTCCCGGGTTGTTCCTGGTTGAGCTGATTCTATGTAACGAATCAGATCAAGGGCTTCGATAGCTTTCTTGGGATCTGCGGATCTTGCGATCATGCGTACTGTCGCCACTGCTAGATCATTGATTTTTGTCCATGAATAATTTTTAGTTCTTAGTACTTCGGAAAGTCTCCGATCAAATGCCATCGGTTCTTCGACAAGTTTATTATCAAATTCCATCAACCCTTCCGTTTCTCATAGATCATCATTCCCAATCCTATTCTACAGTCTTCATGTTGCTATGCAACCAGATTAACTTTAGGGACTTGCTGAGTGCCAAGATAGGTAAGTGGATTCATAAGGCCAACTATTATGAGGATTTGCTCACAGTCAATAATTCTTCCTCCGGTCAGGAGAGGACAGCGCCTCTCCTGACCGGAGTAGTTTAGCATCTTTGAAACTCTATGAGGGAGCGTATTAGCCCATCTATCTTCTGTCCTTGTATCGAAAACAGCCTACCACATGATCATCTACCATGCCTGTTGCTTGCATATGGGCATAGCAGATTGTAGATCCAACAAAACGAAAACCGCGTTTTTTCAAGGCTTTCGACATTGCATCAGACTCGGGCGAAGTTGAACGAAGAGTCATCCTAGTTGGTCCCTTGGAGACTCGTATCGTTTTGAAATTACTAAATTGCCAGATGAATTTATCAAAGGATCCAAACTCCTTTTGTACAGCCAGAAATGCTTTTGCATTTGATATGGCAGATTCGATTTTTAGACGATTGCGTATTATGCCTTCATCTTTCATTAGGCGAGTGATGTCATTGCTATTGAAGCGAGCAACTTTTTTTGGATCGAAATTTCTAAAAGCCTTACGAAAATTCTCTCTCTTCTTGAGAATGGTTAACCAGCTTAATCCATCTTGAAAGCCTTCTAGGATTAACATCTCAAATAGTTTCTGATCGTCGTGAAGGGGCACTCCCCATTCTTTGTCATGATAAGCAATGTAAAGAGGATTGTCTCCACACCACCAACAGCGAGTGACTTTATCAGGCATGTTCGTTTATCTCCTATTTTTTTACTCTATCCCCGCCAGCTCTCTCCGGAGGCAGGAGTCAATCTTTTATTGTCCCAAAGTCGCTTGGGGGGCGAGAGACCCTGGTATTATAAAGGTATGAAAAATAATACCAAGTCTTCAATAACCCTTCCTCGTAACGAGCATGCAATTATGGTCTCTCTTATGAAGAAGCTTGGAGCAAAATCAAAAGTGGAAGTAATCAGGCGAGGTTTGATGCTTCTTAAGGAGCAGCTTGAAGCTGATTTGCTCAGGGAACAATTTCGGAATGCGTCGCTGCTTGTCAGGGACAAGAACAAGATAGACTACGAAGAACTGGATCTCTTGACTGGTGAAGGGATGGCCGATGAGGATTAAAAGGGGATTTCTTTATCTGGCGGATCTTAGCCCTCGCTTTGGCACTGAGCCAGGAAATATTCGCCCCGTTCTTGTTATTCAAACTGACAAGTTAAATGAGATTCAGCATCCTTCCACATGGGTGCTCCCGTGTACAACTAGGACAGTTGGCTCCAATATACTTCGCGTTTCGCTCCCAGGTGCGATTGCTGGAAACAACTTCGACTTAGAGGTGATGATTGACCAAGGCAGGGCCATAGATAACAGACGTTTTGCTAAAGAACTTGCTCCAATACCACGGCCCTTGATGAAGGAGATTGAAACAAAACTGAGGCTTTGCGCGGAGCTTTGAAAACTTGCCCAGAGTTTCGTTCTCTATTTGAACAAGAGAGAGGAGAATAGAGATAAAGAAGTAGGAAATGGCGTAAGAAAAACGATTACATTTTCATTGTCTGATATCGGAAATTGCCGCTTTTATTCTATATTTTTGAAGTTATGAGCACATCGTGGGAAAGTATGCATAATAGAAAGAAAGGAGTTTTAAGCAATGCCTACATCCGATCAACTATCCTTGCCTTTTGACATTACTAAGGAAGCAAATGCTGATTTGGGCGAAGTTACTGCGCCAAAGCAGGAATTGTCCTTTCAGATTATATTTAGTAGTGCTGCATGGGAGACAGATAAAGGTTTCAATACCTATCTTGCTCAAGCTGCAAAACAACTCTTAATTCGTGCAAAGGAAGTTGGGGTTGCTCTTGAAATTGGCCCTTACACAGAAGTAAAGCCAAACGAAGATTCGGACGCTATCTTGATAATTCATCAATACCTCGGACAAAACAGAAGGCTTTCTCCTTTTAAGTCCGATCTCTTGTTAAATGACAACATTAGAGGCCTAGTGATAACTGAGGATTATCACGCTAGAGAATTTGAGGACATTGGATTTCGTGCATGCTACCCCTTTATTCGGAGTAGAGGGGCGATTAAGAAGGAAGAGACTCTACAAAATATCCAGAATCTCTTTTTAGCAGAAATTCCGCTCTTAAGGAATGAGATCTTGCGCCGTGAAGCTATGAATTTTGAAGATTAATCTTGTTGTGAGGATTCCATAATTGTCGAATGATGGATTCTCACTTCCTAGAAGGTTTCTGCGATAGGCGAGAAAGCGAAAGTTCTCCGAGATCATTAATTTGGCTGAAATAAATCTCAACCTTATTTCGTCCCTCTAAGAAGGCTCGATCGGAAACTGTTAAATCGAAACTCTTCTTGGTTGTGTCCCCATTCATGTCAAAAAGGTTTGCAAAGCCCCAAAGTATACCATTTATAGAAACTGCGATTTGTCTCGATGGCAGGGTTGTTCCTGGGGGATTCGATACAAAACCAACTATTCTGCAAGGGCAAGTTCCACTTTTTTCCTCGAATATGAGGCTCTTTCTGTCTGTATCTAGTTTAAGATCTTTATCGAGATTGAAAGTAAAAGGAGCGGAGCTTAAATCCGAGATACTCCAAGTGCTCCTTCCGATATAATCACTGTGCGGTCCAATATAAAATGGATCTGCAAGGTTAGGGTAAGAATAACCTGGTAGCGAAAGTTTCCATTCTAAGGTTTCTCTTGGTGGAAGGGACGGTGCAGGGAAGGAAAACAAGGCGCCGCCTTCTCGCGAGCCACTTCTAGCCGCAACCACGTTATGATTGCCATCGTTTTGATTAATGAATACGGCCTTGTCTATCCTGTCTATTGAGCCAGAGCTAAAGATGCTTGCTCCATCGGCGTTCCAGGTTATCGGAATATTTGTTATCTCAGCAATTGTTGGAAGAACATCGATTGATTCTATGTTTCGAAAATCAACAGTTCCGCCCTGTTGATAAGGGAGTTTGATGAAGAGGGGTATGTAAAGAATATCTTCGACGAAATTAGCGCGACTTGGTTTGCTTCTTCTGTAATCTCCCGGCTGAAACGATAGCCCATGATCCGACATTACAATAATTAGTGCCCGGTCATATACGCCGATGCTTTTTAATTTATTAATTAACAGTCCAAGCATGGTATCGGCGGCGCCTGTCTGAAGCAGATATTGACGATAAGCAACATTGATAGACTCTTGTTCTGAGGACCAATGATTGTTCATATAGCCGCGGACAGTGTGGGGGCGATATGCTCTAAGTGAGGGCATGAATTGAAAAGGCATATGAGGTAAAATATTGTGCATGAAATAAAGAGCTGGTCTTTTGTGGGCTCGCATTGCCCTCAAATAACGCTTGAATGCAAAGGCGCGATCTTCTGTCGAAACGGGACTTGTGCTCCAATCTTTACGCTTTCTCAGAGTCATCTTATCAATGGCATTTTGTTTGGCTCTGAAGCTTGCGCTTCGTGCTCCTTTTGCGCAGATCCTTCCCGGGCAAAGCTTTGTATACGGTTCATAGACTTCCATATCGTATTTAGGAGCTAGGAGTGTGAAGAGATTATTTGGATGTGCAAGGTAAACAGGTGGCTTCGTAGTGCTAGTTGGAAATATGCCCGAAACAATTGCTGGTACTGCAATTCTTGTAAATTGATTAACTGATGTGGCATTTTTAAACCAATAAGAATTTGA
>JAAZON010000199.1 GCA_012797725.1 SAR324 cluster bacterium
ATTCATCCATTACATCGACATCGACTGGCCGGACCTCTTTCGTCCGATACTTACAACGAAAACGAACTTCTTCAATCGGATACGGATACGACGGGAGGTCATTCCGATCATATTCGTTCCCGGGATGATGGGGAGCAGATTAAAGCGGGGAAAAGAGATTGTCTGGGACCCGGACAGAGAAATCATGTGCATGCTCCTTAAATACGGAGGATTCTGGAATACCCCTGCGCAACGCAAGAAAATGTTGATCGGCGAGAAATTCGATCCTGGGTATCTTCAGGTAAGTGAAGACGACACGAAGCACAACAAGATGTTCACCTCTGAGGCTGACCCGGGACGTGAAAGCCGAGGCTGGGGCGGAGTATACTGGGGCGCATATGGTGGATTGCTTGAAGAACTGCAAGACTACAACTGGAATAAACCGGTAAGTAGCGATGACAAAGACAAGAAGAAGGAACTGGCAGGAAAATGTTTCGAATTTCCGGTACATGCTTTTGGGTACAACTGGACTGACAGCAACTATAACTCAGGAAAGAATCTGGCCAATAAAATTGAGGAAATTATAGATGGTTACAAGACGAAGGAACGGCTTTGCAAGTATGTCATCCTCGTCACCCACTCCATGGGTGGGCTTGTCGCCCGTTCCGCCTGTGTCCTGCATGGTGCGCAAGACAATGTGCTCGGCGTAATTCACGGGGTCCAGCCTGCCGTTGGTGCCGCCGCTGCCTATTGGCGCATGAAGGCCGGATTTGAACGCACCGGAATTGCAAGCACCATCTCTGCATGGGTGTTGGGCACGAACGGTGAAGAGGTTACCTGCATTCTCGGCAATGCGCCGGGAGGACTGGAATTGCTTCCGACCAAGGACTACACACAGAACGACGGCGGTAAGCAGTGGCTTCACATCACACTGCAGGATGGAAAAGAGATCTCTCTTCCCCAATATGATCCTTATTCGGAGATATATCGTATCGGAGAAAATATCAACATTGCCACACAAAAGAAGGATGCCTCATTCTGGCGATTGGTGAATCCGGATTGGTTAGATCCAAAGAACTCAGGGAAGATACCGGATTCGCATGACCCTGCAAATCATTTCAAAGAGCCTTGGGATGAATATGTAAAGTGCCTTGATAAGGCTTGTGCATTGCACGAAGGTCTCAAAACTAGAATCCACAATAGTACCTATCAATTTTATTCAAGTGGAATCAGTACAGTAGACAAAATCACCTTCAAGCATGAAGAATTTCTTTTCAGAAAGCAATACGCGTTTGGGACCGGATATTCAGAGCCAGCTAGCCGAGCGTCCTTCAGGGGTGAAAGCACGATGTTTGCGGATATGAACCATCAGGAAATTGCGAGTACTTTGCCTCAACCCCAAAAAACATTTGTGGCCTGTATGTGCAAAGTCAGTGACTTTCGCGAGGGGGGTGACGGTACAGTACCCGAGTCTTCTGGCTCAGCGTTGAGAGGCGATGGATCGATTATCATTTCAGGGATGAGAAAATACGATCACCAAGACGTTTATAAGAAACGTGAAGCGCGTGATTTTATTGTCACAGCTATAAGGAATCTAGCCCTCAAACTAATTATAGAAAAAGTTAAAGAAGGCTATGTCGACACAGCAAAATGGTAAAGGAGTGGATAAATGAAATATTATTTAGGTTTACCTTGTCTTAATTTATTATTAATTTTTTTATTTATAGTACTAACTTGTCATACGCATCTTGGATGCGACTATAATATAAAAACAACAAAAGGAAGGATATTACGGATGAAAACATATTACATAGGTCGATTCTCTATTGAAGTGCCTGCAGGAATGAAGATAGAACGTAATTCCAAAGTGCGACATGTAAAAATAGAAGAAATTGTATGGCCAAAGGAAGTTAGCCATGAGCAAGCCTATACAAATGAATGGTACAAGTTTTTGGCGGATATCAAGAAACTCGGACCCCCAAGAGGAACAGACAAGGTCATTCTCAAAATGCAAGATTTCAGTGAGATGGGGGCCACGGCAAAAGGAGTATTTTATCACAAAGATGGAGATGCTGCTGATGAGGCAACTTGGTCACTATTGCTAGATGTAGGTAATATTGGCGTCTTGTTTACAGGACGATCAGTGCTTGTAGAGAAGGAGAACAAAAGCAACCTAATGCTAAATAACATCGAAAACATTTTCAGATCCTATCACTTGCCGATTTCAAAAACATATTATCCAAAAGAGAATTATTTTTATCTTCAGCATGGTATTATTGACCTTCCATATAACTGGCAAGAAGAATCATATGCATATTTTGAAGGTTCTCCATTGGAACTTGTTTTGACGATTAACATGGAAATGGATTCTAGACACAAGATTGAAACACTGGGCCTCATTGAGAAAACGAAGGGATTGCTCGCAGCTGCAGCACTTCAGACCAGCGGCAGCATAACAAAAATTCGATTGAACAAGCGCGAAGTGGCTGGGATGAAAGGCGAAGAATCGATTCTCCGGATAACAGAAA
>JAAZON010000200.1 GCA_012797725.1 SAR324 cluster bacterium
TATCCTCCTGGTTCCATATTTAAAGTATTCATGGCTGTTGCCGGACTGGAAGAGGGAGTGATTCGAGAGGATGAGACAGTGAACTGCCCAGGGTATTTTTATTTTGGAGGAAGGGCATTCAAGTGTCACAAGCACTCAGGGCATGGTTCGGTTGATTTGAATCGGGCTATTACACTTTCTTGTGATGTATATTTTTATACTGTGGGTCAGCGTTTAGGGATTGATCGTATTCATGAATATGCCACCAAGTTTGGACTCGGCCTACGAACAGATCCGGACTTTGAGCAAGAAAACCCAGGTCTAATCCCTTCGACTGCATGGAAAAAAATGTATTACGAGAAAGATCCACCTAATCAAAAATGGTTTCCGGGAGAAACCATTAGTGTGTCAATTGGTCAAGGTGCAACGACAACGACACCAATGCAAATAAGTAGGGGAGTGTCAGCTCTGGTTAATGGAGGTATTCTTTACAAACCTCAGCTTGTGCGAAAGATCGAATCGGTGGACGGTGCATTTCGCGATGAAGATTTCAAGCCAGTTGAAGTTGGTCGCGTTGATGTTCAAAAGCGAATATTGAATAAAGTGAAGGAGGCTATGGTTAGCGTTGTGAATGATCCACACGGGACAGGGAAACGCGCACAGCTTCCTAAGGAGCTGGGAATTCAAGTTGGAGGGAAAACGGGGACGGCACAAGTGGTGTCTCTTGATTATCACAAGAGTACGGAGGGTCGTGAGCATCATGCCTGGTTCGTTGGCTTTGCGCCCGCAGAAGACCCACAGATTGTGGTGACAGCATTGATCGAGCATGGAGGTGGGGGAGGCTTAAATGCTGCACCCTTAGTAAGGCAGGTAATGGAGGCTTTCTTTGGTTATGTGCCGCCAACGCCAACACCAGAACCGCAAGTGAAAAGGAAATAAATGCCAATTGATAGAAGACTTTTTTCGCATTTTGATTGGCCGCTTTTTGGTCTGGCATTATTAATTCCATTAAGCGGCCTATTAGTCTTATATAGTGCAGGATATGATCCAGACAAGACTATTTCAGTTATAAGTTGGATGTCTCTGGAATTGCACAGCGAGGATTTTGCGAAGCAATTGCTCTTTATTGGCATAAGCTTGATAGCTTTAATATTAGCTCTTGCTATACCGCCAAGTGTCGTCCAGAAGTATGCATATCTTTTTTATATTGTGTGCATGGTGCTCCTGTTGTTGGTTGCTGAATTTGGCATTGTTGTGAATGGCTCGAGAAGGTGGCTTTCTCTTGGGCGTGTAAATCTTCAAGCGTCTGAAGTGGTAAAGCTAGGGATAATATTTGCTTTTGCTCGATTCTTATCCAGACATCCACCTCCACGGGAGGGTTACGGATTTATTTCGTTACTCTTTCCGTCGTTTCTCTTGTTGTTGCCCATGGGGCTTATCATGCTACAGCCTGATCTTGGAAGTGCAATTGTCGTGGGATCTGTAGGTGCATGTATGTTGCTTTTCATGGGAGTGCGACTGCGAGTCCTTATACCATTAGTTGTAATCGCTGTTTTTGCTATTATACCAGCATATTCATATGTTTTGCATGATTATCAAAAGCGTCGCATAGAAGTCTTGTTTAATCCCGACGCGGATCCAAAAGGAAGTGGGTATCATATAACGCAATCAAAAATTGCAGTTGGATCTGGGAAACTCTTAGGGAAGGGTTTTTTAAATGGAACCCAAACGCAGCTTCAATTCCTTCCAGAGCATACTACTGACTTTGTATTTTCAGTTTTGGCAGAAGAATGGGGTTTTGTTGGGTGCATAAGCGTGCTGATGCTTTACATGTTGTTGCTGACGAGACTCCTTCAACTTGCTCAGAGAACGAGGGATTTGTTTTCATGCCTTTTAATATTTGGTGTTGCCTCGAGGATATTTTGCAACGTGGTAATAAATGTGTCTATGGTAGTTGGTTTGTTACCAGTCGTTGGAATTCCCTTGCCGTTGTTTAGCTACGGGGGCTCCTCAATTGTGTCATTGATGTTTTCAATTGGTATTGTCCTGGGAATTGGAATGAGGCGTTTTGCATATATGCGAAGTTAGTATAATTAAGATCGCCTTGGATCTGTGATAGGAAATTTCTTTTCAAGGGTATGGAATTATGAATAAACAAAGTGAGAAGAATCATGGGGCGGTTGAACAAAAGAGTATAGATTCATCTTTCACTTTTGATGGACAGCAGGAAGGTGAAAGAGTGCTTTACGTTATTCGGCTGCATGGAATAAAGAAAATCATAAATATTGCACAGGGGCTTTTGTTAGCAATTGTGTTTTATGCGGTCTTAAGTTTTGTTCCTGAGTTTGTTGATGTTAATCCACAATATTTTAGGGCTTTAATAGCCATAATTGCGGCTCTTATTTTTATTTTGCGGGTTTGGTGGGGGGAATTGTACTGTGAATATAGCAAGACTATTCTAACTGATCGCCGCATAATACGTTTTGAATTCACCCTTCCATTTTTCAAATCAAGAAGAGCGCTTTTTTGGAAAGAGGTAGCTAAGGTTAAGACTACAGCCCATAATCCTATATTTGCA
>JAAZON010000020.1 GCA_012797725.1 SAR324 cluster bacterium
CGACTGAATTTAATGCAAGCCTCGGTGATCTTTGGTTTGGCTTTTGAGATAACGCAAGCAAATTCAGCTGACTCTTCAATTACGGAAGACGTCTTGAATGCATACATCTGTAGAATTTTAGCCGTTGTGGGCCCTGTTAGCCATTCCTTTAGGTTTGATGGTGACATATTCTTGGACCAATACAAGTCTAGTCCTTGTCCAAAATGAGCACGCACAGCGTACTTGACCATGATTTCATGCAACTTTAATTTTTGATTCTTCGAAAGAAGAGGATGCTTGGCCAATATGAGATAAGGCAAATAATAAACAGTGTTGGCTGCATTTAGAGCAATGTCTAATCCATAACGCAGATGAATGCATATATCGCCTCGTCGTTTTGTGGAGTTATCCTCAATGTCATCAATAATCAAAGAGCCCGTGTGGGCGAGTTCTGGAATCACAGCAATTAAGGAAAGGTAGGATTCGTATGGAACTCCAAGTGCCTCCAAGAGAAGTAGTGAATATAAAGAGCGCCAACGTTTTCCACCTCTTTTGATCAGATCCCATATTGGGGTAGTAAGTGTCTTGGTGTGAATTTTTGGGTCATACTTCCAGGTGGGAGCTCCCACATAATTATTTAGTTCCCTTTGTGTGAGTTTACATGGGAAAAAACCGGATAAACTTTTATGGAATTGAGATATGAAGTGCTTCGAATAATCTTTAAAATCAAATATGTATCCGTAGCCAAAGAGCTCAATTCTAGCCCTGCCATGCACATTTTTCTTCCGTATTTTACCACTTATCCTTCCGGCACCTTCCCAAATAGCACGGGCAGGGCCGAAGATGCTTATTTCCTGATTGTCGACAAGGACTTCTATCAGCATGTCTGCATCTATATCATTAATCCTGAGCCGCCAACTAACAGGATATTTGATGTGAGTCTTTGAGCTGCGCCAATATCTAAGTGGCTTAAGCGATATCTTTGTTAAGTCATAAGTAGTTTTCCCATTAATGCGAGCAAAACCGAAGCTACCAACTACCTTTCTAGTTTGCATATCTCTATGAATTCCTACCGCAATCTCACTCCCATTTTCTAGGTTAATGCAAAACCAGTCCCAACCACGTAACTTTCCATTCTTGCTTCGATTAATGAACCATCCTCCATAATTACCCCACTGATGATCGAGCCAGGCTTGCCCCTTAACTTTATTATTAGCTACTGTGCCATTGAGACTGAGAGAAGGGTAGCTTGCGTAAGCCATCGCATCGCTAAGCCTGGATCCTTCTTTGGGAACGTAGATTCGTGGTGTCTTAGGCTCCAAGTGTAGCTTGCAGGAACGACTGCTTCCAGGGTCATTGAATGATAGGTGGAAGCATTTTTTGTCCTGCGACAGAGAGAAAGCTTCCCATGAAATAGTGAAAGGATCCTCTTTTAGGCGAATAGCAGAATTTTCGATCCGAATTGGTTCTATGGGCCCGTGAGCTGAAAGCTCCTCTATAAAGGTATTTACTAAAAGGGGATCTAAATCTCCTTTCCAAAAATCATCATTCACACTCTTTAAACATTTAATCATGTTCCTGTCGATCTGACTCAGTACTGTGTGTTTTTGACATCTTGTATCGAGGACAGAAACCAATAGGGAATGAGCTGTTTTAGGGTTCTTTGCCTTTTGAAATATGTGATAACGGAACATGCTTGTCATAAAGTAGCATCGGGGCAAGGATTGTCCTTCAAAAAAACCCTGGACAAACCACCATTCTATGGCTTCATTGTTGTGAATTTGTTCGCTGATTAATGGGACTCTTTTATGTGAATTGCGATTTGTCGGCATTGGAAAGTTAATATTTATAAAGAGGAGTTTTCATGATCAATTTTGTATATGACTTCATCAAGCACACCACCCCATTTAGTAGCGTCCATTTTCTCTTTAAATATAACG
>JAAZON010000201.1 GCA_012797725.1 SAR324 cluster bacterium
AAATATTCTCTTAAGGATAAATGCCACTTCTGGATCGGGATGTTCACTAAACTCTTTAGGAATCTTAAGCTCAGAAAAACGTGAGGCGAAGCCTTCATCCAGGCGATGCGTTGCCCAATAGCCAAGCATTGTGGAAAGAGCTTTTGCAAATTTTGGGATTCCACCATTTTGCTGGCACCATGAAACTATTTCGGGAGTAGAAAGAAGCCCCGACTCGAGATTTTGATCTCGATAAGTTTCTCTTGTCGGCCCTTCGATGCCAGGATACTTTCGTACCATACCGTCATTTACAGCACAGTCCTCAATTACATTGTAGGTTGATTGGAAACCCGTCTCTTGAAAGAATTCTTCTATTTTCTCTGATGAAAAAGGAAGTTCGAATAATCGCGGCGAAAGAAGTCGGTGTGCGCCTTCATGGCCCGCAGTAAAAACCGCGCTGGACCAGCTTCCCAATGCATCCAGAACATCGATTACGATTCTGGAGTTGACAAGATCAAAGCCGTTTCCAGCCCCCGCTGGTCCTAGCGAGACCTCCATCTTAGGGTCATCTCCGACACTTCGTGCTATGAATGCGAGCTGACTCTCTCGAATTTGTCGCTCCTCTGGCGAGAGAACAAAGTCTTTAGCCTCGGCCGAGCTAGGAGTAGAGCTGTTCTTTAGCACTGATTGCATATCAGTATTATGGGGAAAAGATCTGGATTTGTTACGTAATTTGGGTAGGCAAAATGGATTTTTTAACTAGCTGAAATAATCGAGAAAATAGGATAAAAAAAATAAAAGGACACCCAGAAGTTCTTTTGCCGATATACATCCCCCATAAATTTCTTTCAGATGGTATGAACGCTCCTGCAACGGGTAGTTATATACTATACCCATTGCAGGAGCGTTCATACCATCTGAGAGAATCAATCATCGCCTATTCCAACCCTGTCGCCAGCAAAAGCCATATTCTTCTAAAAGGCATACCGCTTCGAGGACTGCTACTTATTTCTCCCCAAATTCTTGATTGAAAAATAAACTGAATGCTTCCATCAGATGATGCAGCGTCAGCAGGTGGATTTGGATCTTTGGCACCAAGTCGGGCCGAACTCAGTAAGATATCATCGAAGCGCTTGCTTCCGGAGCTTTTCTCGACAATTAGGCTCAAAAGCTCGCCCTTCAATGACAGCCGTGCCCTGACCACATTAAAATCACTTGCCTTGAGAATCTCTTGGGTACTTATGCTTTCAAGACCTCCTGCCCGCATTTGACTAAATACTTGAGTAGCCACACGACTTACAAAAACTGCGAATTTATTTGCTTTGGTATTAAGCAGAGTAATGTCACCATCTGGAAGATTGGGGAGATAGTCAGTGATGCCGCTATCGCCTAAGAAACGTGCTCCGCTACCAGAAGGTCTGGAAAATGGTTGATAAGCAGACATGTCTGGTGAGTTTTGAGCTCCTTTTAGTTTTTCATTTAAAGACTGCGGTTTCTGGTTCAGTGCGAATTTTTCAAAAACAGCTCCCTCCTCAAGCTTTAATTGTCGCAATAACGGCTTTGAAGTTGAGAATTCATCACCTTGCGCGCGCTCTCTTGCTTTGTCGGCGCCCTGAGAAGCTTCCGCTTTTGTTGCTCTTTCTTCTATATTTGGTTGTTTCTTTGATTCTTGTGTGACAGCGGTATTCTTTGAGTTCTCCATGAATTGCTTTGAGATCTTGGACCCAGGAATTCCAGCATCTTTACCACTACCTCGCTTAATTTGTTCATGATCGGTAGTGGCGTCCTTCTCAGATTCTAAAA
>JAAZON010000202.1 GCA_012797725.1 SAR324 cluster bacterium
ATCAGCTGGTCCTGTTTTAAAGTGACCCTCATAAGCCGCTAATTTAGCCGGTTGAGTGCGCGCCACCACTTGTCCCTGGTGGTGACCAGAGCCAAGAAGGAGCAAAGAACTAAGAGCGGCTACTATCAAAGAAATCCCTATTGAGGCCTTTGCAAATTCAAGATGTCTTCGCCTTAAAATATAAAAAGCTGAAACACTTAAAACCAGGAAGGCTCCCATTGCATAAGAGCCCAAAAGTACATGCAAGAGTCTATCTACGCTTGAAGGATTAAATACCATAGCCCAGAAATCTGTTATTTCAGCACGCGCTGATAATCCTTCGCCGACAATGTGATAACCAGCAGGAGTTTGCTGCCATGAATTCGCAACCACAATCCACACTGCAGAGAACATAGCACCAAGGGCTACAAGCACTGTTGAAATGAAATGGACCTTAGGCGATACGCGATCCCAGCCAAAGACAAGAATTGCAAGGAAACCTGATTCAAGGAAAAAAGCAAAAATTCCCTCAGCAGCAAGAGCGGAGCCGAAAACATCTCCCACAAAACGCGAATAAGTTGCCCAATTAGTTCCAAACTCGAACTCCATCACAATACCAGTTGCCACACCAAGGGCAAAATTCAAACCGAAAATTCTTGTCCAAAAGCGGGCAATTTGTTCATATACTGGTTTCTTTGTCCTTAGGTAGGCTCCTTCGAATAGAACCAGCAATAGACCCAAGCCAATTGTTATTGGAGGGAATATGTAATGGAACATTATGGTGAGAGCAAATTGGAGACGCGACAAGATTAAGACGTCAAAGCTCATAATTCGATGAACCTTCGTATGAAAGGGAATATTTTTGAGGATACTATCCCCAACCCATAATTAATGCCAACAAACTACCGGGCTTTGTTAATGTTTAATAAGCGTGGAATCAGCGCCAACAAAAGCAGAACCCAAAATATCTTTCACGAGGCTTTACAAATTAATAGTCACTTCAAGATATACAATTAATTGACCCGGCAAAAATTGTAACTACCTGAAAACATTAAGATCTTGTCCTGGCAGAGATTGCTTGATATAATAGAAATTTGATATACCAAACGACAGAATATTCACCAGACTGAGGACTTGGCATGACAAACAACGCTGAAAACTCGAATGTGTGGAAACAGTTTGAGGAAAACAACATCACACACAGTGCTGCCCACCACATGCTTGCAATACTCGAACTAAGAGCAAGTCGTGGATATGCACGCGTCACAGATGTGGCAAAATATCTGCATATTACAACTGGCAGCGCATCTACTAATCTTAAGAGCTTGAAACTTAAAGGTATGGTTATTGAAGATGATAATAAATTTTTGACTTTATCAGATGAAGGAGAAAATCTGGCAAGAGCCATACTCTCAAGAAAAAAAATTTTGAAGCAATTTCTTACCGATGTGTTGAAAGTAAATGCCGAGCAAGCCGAGATTGATACTTGCAAAACAGAACACCTAATTAGTCCAGAGACCACTAAGAAGTTGCAAAAATTCTTGGAGGCTTGGGCTGAAAAGTAGCTCCCTTCCCAAGGTCAATCTTTTAAAACTTATATACCTTATGTTAAAATTTTCCTTCCACATTTGGAGGACATGTTATGGCCATTAAATCAGATCTCAAGGAAGCAATGAAACAAGCAATGAAGGCAAAGGAGCAGGCAAGGCTTGACACTATTCGTATGGTTTTGAGTGCAATTCAATATGAAGAGATGCAAAATAAGGTTAGCGAACTTTCAGAAGATCAGATTTTAAATGTACTGAAGCGGGAAGTGAAAAAGCGTAAGGAAGAATTCGACTATGCAGAAAAAGCTTCTCGTCCCGATTTGCAAGAGAAGCTTAAAGTTGAGATCTCGACCATCGAAGCATTTCTTCCTACACAACTTTCAGCTGAAAAAATCGAAGAAATACTAAAGAGCATGAAAGAAGTAAATCCTGAATTAAACTTAGGCTTGGCGATGAAGGCCCTAAAAGAATCCTACCCAGGACAGTATGATTCAAAACTTGCAAGTGAAGTTGCTCGTAAAGTCCTAGGATAATTCAGCGAGCCTTTCAAAATATGGGTCAGCGCATTCTGATTGCTGGTGCATCTGGGTTAATAGGTACAGCTTTATCCAGAGAACTTGAGATCCAACAAAATCAAGTGTTCAAACTTTCTCGTTCTTTAGAAAACAGCGCGCCAAATAGTTTTTACTGGGAGCCAAAAAGACAGCTTATTGATCTTGATGATGCAAGGCCCTTCGACTGTCTAATAAACCTGAGTGGCAGCAACATTGGGAAAAAGCGCTGGACCAATAGAGAGAAAGAGCTAATTTGGAATAGCAGAATTCAAAGTGCTCTATTTCTTTGCAAAAATATAAATCGGCTGCTCAAGCCATCAGGGACTTTCATAAACGCATCTGCTATAGGCTTCTATGGCAACAGAGGAGAGGAAGTATTAGATGAGGAATCGAGCCCGGGTGAAGGCTTTCTTGCAAAGCTTTCCCAAGCCTGGGAAAGCTCTCTTAGCATTGCGGTCAATTCTGGTTTTAGAGTCTTAATGACTCGCTTTGGAATAGTGCTTTCCGAAAAAGGTGGGGCCCTCGCCAACATGCTGCCGCTTTTTTACCTTGGACTAGGAGGGCCCCTTGGATCAGGAACTCAATATATGAGCTGGATATCCCTTGACGACATCTGCAAGGCGATCATTCATTGTTTAAATACACATTCTCTACAAGGAGCTATAAATGTTGTTGCTCCAAACCTTGTCACCAATGCTGAATTTGCAAGAACACTTGGCAAATTCATCCATCGCCCGGTTTTTTTAAAGGTCCCGTCTTTCATCCTGAAAATTATATTTTCCGAAATGGCAGAAGAAACAATTCTCACGAGTACGCGCGCTTATCCTAAAAAGCTTCTGGAAAGCTCCTTTAGCTTTGAGCACCCGACACTAGAAGATGCCTTTCGACAGATATTTTCTTAAATCAGCGCTACTCTTCCTTCTTATGCTTTTTCACGACCTCAAGAGCTGAAGCTACTATGCCAGCTACATTGGTGAGGCTGGTTGGAAGAATAATAGATGTCGAAGACTTAGCTAAATTTCCAAACTGCTGAATGTAGGCTTCGGCTACTCTAAGTTGAACAGCTTCAAAACCTCCTGGCTCCCTGATGGCCTCGGCAATTCTATTCAGGCCATTTGCTGTTGCCGTTGCAACAGCAACGATAGCTTCTGCCTGTCCCTTTGCAATATTTATCTGTTGCTCTTTTGCGGCTTCCGACTGTTTAATCACTTGTTGCTTTTCACCTTCTGCAAAGTTTATCTTTGCATCCCTTTCACCTTCAGATGTCAGAATAACAGCCCGCTTTTCTCTCTCTGCTCGCATTTGCTTTTCCATAGCCGCAAGCACTTCGTTGGGTGGTTGAATATTCTTAATTTCATAGCTAAGCACCTTTACTCCCCAAGGTTCCGATGCCTTGTCAAGTTCGCTTACAACAAGAGCATTAATTTGTGTTCGTTCTTCAAAGGTTTTGTCTAATTCTATCTTACCTATTTCACTTCGAAGAGCCGTTTGGCAAAGCTGGGTAAGGGCATATTCAAAATCAAAGACACCATATGCAGCACGTTCTGGGTTTACCACCTTGAAATAGAGAACCCCATCTACTGCTACTTGTACGTTATCCTTGGTAATACACACCTGCTCAGGAACATCCATTGCGACTTCTTTAAGAGAGAGGCGATATCTGACTTTATCAAAGAAGGGAATTAAAAAATGCAAGCCTGCACCTAGTGTTTCATTGAACTTTCCTAGTCGCTCAACGACATAGGCCATTTGTTGAGGTACAACAATTGCTGTTTTTACGGCAATAATGAAAACAAAAAGTATTATCAGACCAGGAATGAATAGTGTTCCCATTGAAATTCTCCTTAATCAGAATGACTTTTAACTCTACACCTATTAAGTTTAAAAAATCTCTTCGTTAATCAGATGCCTTAACCGACAATAACAAACCTTCCATGCTTTCAATTCGGCATTGGTCACCCGGATAAAGAATTCGCTCGCCAACATTTTTGGCGTTCCAACTCGATCCTCTGAATTCAACTTTCCCAGAAGCTCCAGGTGCAAGTTCATCTCTAGCAACAGCAGATCCACCAACTATGGAATCAAAATCCATTTTCTGGCCTTTTACGCCAAGCATGTTGCGCATCTTTTCTCTAAACCAAGCTAACATGCAGATAGCAAGAAGAGTAAAGACTACACACTGAACCCAAAATGGGCCCCCAACACCCATTGCCACCATAGCTCCCACTACTAATGCGCTAATACCAAAGAAGAGAAGTACGAAAACTCCTGGGGTTAAAATTACTTCGCAAAGCGCCAATGCTATTCCACTTATAATCCAGATCCACCAAAGCATATTATCGACCTCCCATTAACAGCCTTTCAAAGAACTTAACTGATTCTACAAAAAAGCAGCCACTTTTGGCGATAAGAATCTTTACTCTTGCCTAAATAAAACACTAAGCTTCTTTGCTTCTTCTTCAAAATCAAAACTATAGGAAGCTTTCTTCTGCCTTCTCTTTAATCCAGCGCTATAACTAGCATAAAACTCCTTTAAATCCGGCACGGTATCCCATTCAATAACCCAGAACACCTCCTTCTTCCCTGTAGCCTCACTAAAAACAAGAAGATGATCACTTTTCCATCCGGCTGCACTTTGTGCCGCTTTTGCTCCATTTTCTCCTAAACTCTGCAATAAAACAGAGATAAAAAACTCACCAAGAACATCTCTGTATAAAAGAGCTTCTTTCTTTTTTCCCCTTTTCTCCAAGAGCAAATCCATAGAAAAATCGCCGCGCCATTCTTTTCTTTGGAAATAATCTTCTGGGTGCAAAATTTCTCTTGTGCTAAGTGGCACACGATTAAAAACGCTATCAAGCCCCTTATAACCGCTCCTGTTAAGAACCTGATGCACAAATCGTAGTCCGCTCGTATAGGGGAAAAATAAAAGCATTTGAAGCCCCCTGGGCACTGAAACATTACCTGCCATGACCGAAAAACCGATAGCATTTTGAAGCATCACACCGTCAACATTCTTATCGTTAGCAATTCCCTTCTGACCCAAGAGTCTTCGAGTGTAATCTGTCATTACAGCAGTTGCATCTCCTTCAATTAAAGCCGAACGGGCCAGCAATTCGTCTGTAGTAAATTTCTCAAGATCCGTGAAGGCCTCTAAATCATAATATTGGTCTTGAAGCGCATGGGTTAATTCATGAACTGCCACTGTAGTCTGCAACATGCATGGCATCCATGCAGCCATTACAAATTCTTTTTTTTCAGGATTATAATAGCCACCAGCTTGCGAAGCGTAAAAGTCAATGAGCCCCTTCTTGTAATCAAAGTCTTCTGGAAGCATCCCTAGAGTCTTAAAGACAAACTCCTCCATCTCCATTTTTTGAGTGGGAGTTTTTTCTGTTATAGTCTTCAAAAGGAATTTCTTCACCTCATCAATGTTTTGTACTTTGCAAGGGATTTCTTTTTTCCTTTTCAACCCTCTTATTTGTTCGGCGTCTTTAAGGGCACTATTTGCAATACTACAAAGAGCTTGATCTGCTCTTGTTTGGAAGGGGAAAAGCAAAATCAGGATAATAACAAGTATTTTCATAGAACCAAGAACTAATCGTTTCATGAAACTTTATTGTAGCGATTGTCGAGGGATAATGAAAATGTCCCTTATATCTCATTAAATTTCAGCTTGCTCGCTATCACAAGCATCTAAAGTGGGAATCGTAGAAATTATAAAACTGAAGATTTTGCCTGCCGGCATGTGCGGAGCAAGTACCTAGGATGCAGTGCAAGTCAGATTAAACTTTGCTAAAAAAGTACTTAGGGTTCAGAATTAGACTAAAAATAATACTATCACGAAAGCCATTGGTCGGCCTATTGGATCTTGCCTCCCTGCGCGGACACAGACTGGCCTTGTTATTTGGTTTCCTCCGGCTTGCGCGACGAAACCTAAATAGCGAATTTATCACCTTTAACTGACGGTTGCTTCACCACTACAGTTAGCGCATCGGTTATAGCTCGGAATTCAGCCGGCTCGCCAGCAGCAATTAGGATAATAGAATTTTCTTCAAATACCCTACCATTCATCTCCACTTGTCCTTCTGCAATAACAGTAATTTCGGAAGCTACCTTGTGCACATGTCTCGCTTCAGAATCTCCCGACTTGTATCGTTTGATAGCGATCTCAAAATCGGATGTATGAAGTACTGCCGGGGAGAAGTCTCCGACAAACCACCCTTTCTCCATCTGGTCAAGCCTATAAACCTCCATGCTTTCTCCACGCTAATTTTCCAATTAATTACTACCGGATTGAATTATCCTCTAATCTGTTTGACCCAATCACTACAAATTCCAACACAGCCAACCTCAATGGCTTGCTGCATTACAAGGGAGAGATTCACCGACTTATCCCACTCGGGCTGGTTCCACACAGATCCCTGCCCAATTGATTGACCCGGATATGTCCATATATGGCCTCGTGAGGTGAGTGTATAGCAGTCTTTCTCATGCCAGAAAGTGTTGTAGCGATTCCGCAAGAGCCACATTAAAGCCTCCAAATTCTTTGCATGACACCACAGTCTTGCCTGTGGCAAGTCTTCGGGCATGAGATACAACGGCCTATCATGCCCTAGCCATAGTTGTCCTTCCAAAAGCCAAACGTCCACTTCCACGTCGAATTCAAGAGAAAGCGCAAGTCTTAAATATTCAGGACTATTTTCCTGCGAAGGATTGGCACCTTCTATATTTCCACGATGAGCAATCAGAATCATGACAAACAAGCTCTAAATTCAAGAAACATCGCGAGTTCCTCGTGAACTATAAGAAGACTTGCTACTAGAGGCAACCAGAAAAAGGCGTTATACAAAAATCGAAAAAGACGGGATGGATTGATGATATCTGTTCTGCAAAATGCAAGGTGTTAAAAACCCTATAGATATTAATCTTTCAGAAAACGATCTGGTAACTATTTAGCTTAATGAAAGGGGAAAGGTACAAGCATCGATACGTAATTAGTATGTTTGTGCTTAATGAGCAAGACGTTGCCGTCTGTACTCCTCAGCAAATCCAAAGATCTTCTCAAACTCTGTTGCAAAGTAACCACTTAGCGGATTGCGATGTTCATCAATATGATTGATTGATCCTTGACCTGCCGAAATATTGAGTCCAAGTGACCTGACAGACTTCAAGTAAGCTTCCAAAAAACTCTTCTTTTCCAAAATCTCTTCGGTGTTCACCAATCCAATATCGGGATCACAATACTCCTTGTACCAGCTTCTCCATTCATCAAATGTTACACTCATAGCCCATTCAAACGTGTAAGGAATTGGCTTCTGCTTCCAGCCCGGGTGCTTCAAATTCTCAATCCCGAATGATTTCCAGTCTAGCATTATAAAATTATTAACAAATGAAAGTTTCGTCAAACGCGCTAGTTCAGCCGACTGTTGAAAGTTATGTTCGATTGGAAGCCGATGTTTTTTGCGAAGGCAATTGACCCAGATATACTGTTCTGTGGAGCAGAGGAATCTATGGGTGAACCAATTGACAAGCTCATCTATATCAGCAAACTCTTGGCCGTCAACTGATGCCCCAAGAGGAATATCCCAGAGAAAGAGAAGATCCTCATAATGACCAAAAAAACAAAAATCTGGCATAAAAAATGATCGTAAGCTTCGATCGGGAGAAGTGGGAAGTAGTGAGACTATACGTTCATTAAAAACTCTTAATTCATCTCCACGCATTGGATACTGCTTGAACTGCGATAGAAATCCTGTGTCACGAATGACTGTATCAGAGCGAAGTTTCATGGCATAAGGACGTGATACTTCTTTGAGTCCGTTCAAGGTTGATACTATTTGTCTGTTTAAGTTTGCAGCAACATAAATAGGAAGGCTAATTGGTACGGTAACAGCACCAGGATCTGGGTTCTTGATTATTCGATCAAAATCCAACCCGTCAACAGCACTTCCCTCCCATGTCGAAAGCACAATTTCTGCTCCTGGAAGATGTTCTCTAATACTACGTAGGCATTTGGGTGTATAGATGGGATCAACTGGACCTTGAACCACGACACTAATGTCCTTGGAATTTACACGGTTACGGCAAGCAGCTTTCTTAACTTGCTCCACTAGGTAGCTCTGGTGTGACTCCGGAAAAACAAGCCCAAGTCGATCTTGAAGAAATCGCCCTAGCTCGCGAGAGAATACCAATGCCTTTTCAAAGGAGACAAGGCGCTGTGCAATCCGAATTAAATCATCTCCACTTCCATCAATTGAATCTTGATTGCTAAGTGAACTAAGCAATTTACGAAATTGGAGTGCAAGCAACGAGCATTCCTCTTCCTCGAACAGAGGTGCAAGATAAGAACCAAGGTGAAATCGCTTTGATGCATCTCGTCCCGAGAATTCCTCAAGTGCTGTCAGGTTTATTTTGTAATGATTGAACAAGGGTCTCGATTCTATAGTTTGCAGAGCTTCTGCTAGCCGGGTTTTTAGTTGTTCGCAAGCCTGTGTGGGATCCTCATCATCTATTGCAGCTGCACGTAAGAGCTGTGCTTGAAAATCCGACTTATTCGGA
Source organism: SAR324 cluster bacterium (assembly GCA_012797725.1). The sequence continues at coordinate 8,639 of JAAZON010000202.1, forward strand.
AGGTTGGCTATCATAGCTCCGCCCCGAACACTAGATGACCCGATGAAGAAGCAAATCAGCGTCAGGCGCTGCTTCATTGTGTTCTTGTGCGCAATGCTTTGGCCTATTATCTCTGATTGCCGAGAAAGGGAGATCGCTATCAAGTTCAATAAAATTAGTCTCTGCTGTGGAACCGCGCGAAGCTAAGAAGGCACTTAAATCTTCAGGAGTCCCAAGTCCATGCATGGCTGTTCTTGGGATTTCATAGGCATATACATTCTTTCCACTGGCTATCATCTCGTTAAATACTGGACACACATAGAACTCTCCGTTCACTCGTTGATTCTTTTGGATCATATCACTCGCAAATCGCACAAAATCAGATCCATGACGGAAATAGTAGATCCCTACTGTTGCTTGATCGCTAATCACTCTTTTCTCAGCAACCTCCACAACGCGTCCATCGTCTCCTATTCGGGCATAACTCCACTTTGGATGGGAGTCACGAAAAGTGAGCATGCCTCCATCAGCGCCAAGTCGCCGCATCTCTGATATAAAAGAATTGATATCACAATCGATATACTGATCGCTGTTTGCGATAATTATCTCAGCGTTGTTATCGATATGACAACTCGCCAAAAGTACAGTACAAGCAGCCCCTTCAGTTAATCCATCAGTCGCTACAACTTTTGCCGCTGGCTCAATTTGTTTAATAATTTCGTCAGCACAATAAACATCAATATGCTTCTTCTGCATTATTACCACTGGACGCCCAACTGTTTTGAAATTTCTCAAAACCAGACTAATCATGGGGTATCCTGCTACATCTATAAGCGGTTTTGGATGCACAAAACCAACTTCTGCGAATCGCTTGCCTTGTCCGGCCGCCGGGATGACTACATTAATCGTTTCGGCATCATTTACTGTTCTCATGACTCGGTAGTAGTTGACCTCCATGGGGCCAGCAACAGAACAAAGTACTCCCCCTGATGACACGGCTGCTCTTTTCCCAACATCACTGTCTTCCACAATAACACACTCGTCGGGACGGACTCCCAACCGGTCGAACGCTTTAAGATAGATCTCGGGAGACGGCTTGCTCTCCTCAACATCTTGATTACTCAAATAGAATTCAGCAAATTCAATCAAACCACTCTTAGTAAGCATCCTTTCAACAGTTTCTCTCACCGCATTCGAGCAAATACCAATACGGAATCGTCGCTTAAGGAGACGCATCATCTCTGTTTTCTCTGGATCAGGCATGCAAAATTTATCGATTATAGCCAGAGTAATTTCTTGCTTGGATCGCTTCACCGCTTCCCAAAGATCTCTAGGTAAACCTCTCCGTTCCGTAAGAATCTCCAGTTTGCATCTAGTTGGAATACCTTTGTAAATATTGAGATGTTCTTGCCATGAGATAGGGTCAAGCTCGGAATGTTGAAGTGCTACATTTAGCGCATTGAAATGCCAACGATCTGCGTCGACAAGAACCCCGTCCAGATCAAAAAGAATGGCTTTAATCATGGTCAACCTCTCCCTATTTATTCGAGAAATCTCTTTTACCAAGCAAAGATAGGTTTGATGCTAGAGCTTCTGCTTTTATTAGATAAACGGTGAGTTCGTCAGGATTCAAAGTTTTCCCTCTTCTCCTGTATCCTTCTCCCATCATTAGGCAAGTATTCAGAGAGCTTTAAGACGGTTAAACTGAAAAATGAAAAGAAAGCAAGGTTTTAGCTAATCTGAATATGATCGATCATTTTCGCCTTAGTTAATACTTTGCTTCCATAAAATCTTCCATTTCAACCACTCTGAAGCCATTCAAATACCTGCGGCATTTGACTTACGAAAATATAGCCCGAGTACAGCGACAAATATTTATCGCTAGGGCATTGTCTCGCGATAGTGCCTGGGGAGAGAGTTTATCCGAATGCTTCGCGAGCTGAGTGCCGCAAGTAC
>JAAZON010000203.1 GCA_012797725.1 SAR324 cluster bacterium
CAAGGCCTGTTCTGAAATGCTGGGCTGGAGTCAAAAAGAATCTTGAGAACATACGAACCGGTAATTAGTTCTTCTCTTTGTTGAATTTAATCCGCAGCACAGTCATTAACATGGATATTGATGAAGAGAGAATCTTAACTCGAGTACCTTCAGAGTTTCGTGCGTTCACACTTAGGGTTTCTATTTTGAATCCAAATTTTTGCGCACGCAAAATAATTTCAATATCGAAACCAAAAGCGGCCTCTTTCAATTGGTCAAAGATCTGCTTCATGGCATTATTTTTGCCAGCTTTAAAGCCACATTGCGTGTCAGATGCTCTTATCCTTAAGAGGCTTTTGGTAATTAAGTTAAAGCTCCGTCCCAAAATGAATCTAAAAAGCCGAGACGGGTTCATGCTAGTAATATCGGGCTTTTCCCTTTGACCTAGAACAAGATCCGCGCCCGACTTAAGCATGCAGATTGCAGGGTGGATATATTCAGGGGAATATGCACCATCGGCATCCATCATGATCACATAGTCCCCTGTTGCGTGATATACCCCAAGACTTACCGCTGCTCCCTTTCCTCTATTCTGATCAAGTGAGAAAAGCTTAAGTTTGTCGGAGAAACGAGCCTGAAATTTCTTTACAATTTCTGCCGTGAGATCGGTGCTTCCATCGTTCACTACAATAATCTCAATTGGCATTGAATCTAAGTTGTCGCGGGCTAAAAGTTCCTCCAAAAAAGGAGGAAGCCTATATTGTTCGTTATATGCAGGGATAACTATACTAATCATCTTATTGAAAACCTCTGGGCATCAATTCTTTCCATAATTAGTGGGGCAACGATCCAGAGAAGGAGTAGGACGCTAGTTCCCTTTATTGTCATATGAAAGAAGTCAAAACTAAAAGTGGGTAAAATAAGCAGGCTCACTAATAGAGTCAAGATAAATACGAATTTGACATTTGAGTTCAAGAACTTTTCTTCGGCTTTGAAGGACCAAGCTTCTAATATAACAACCAGAGCTGGAATTGCTAATATTGCGACATCATACTTTAGCATTTGCGGTGAAAAAAGAAGAGAAGCTCCTATAATGGAAGCTTCTCTATAAATAGAGAAGCTTTTAGAACTTGCCTTTTTCAACCCTGAGCCTAAATAGGCCAAATACCCCAAATAAAGGACTGAATAGACTAACCACGCAAAAGCTGGTTTCCCTTTAAAGGCGTTAAAGAGAAGATACAAGAGTCCAACTCCTTGGTCTATAGGGAGTTGCTTCTGAGGAAGGACCTCACGTCCATAGATATATTTTGTTAGCGAACTGAGATACTGCTCCAGGCCAGACCATCCAATGACGGCTAAGGAAAGCAAAGTCATGACACTTATTGTCAAGAGAGCACCAATGACAATCTTCCATTTTCTCTCTATTACAAGAGCTAAACCTATTAAGAAAAATAAAGGCGGCTTATAGACTCCAAGTCCAAGGAAGAGCCCCGCGGCCAAATCATTTTGTTTCCGTCTTTGATGAAGATAAAGCGACAAGATATACATCCCCATTGCAGCAGTCTGACCTCCTGCTATGCAGTAAATAGAGAAGGGGACAAAGGCGATTAGAAATAGGCATGATGTTGTTTGCAATGCAAGGCTACATTTATAAGACTCTGCAATAAGAAACACCGAAAGGAGTCCCAAAAGAAAAGACACTAAGCACCAAGAATAGGCTGCCAATTGGAAGGGCAGCAAGGCAAGGGGCGCAAACAACAAAAGCATGAAAGGTGGATATGCAAAAACCAGGGCCCCTTTATAATCAGCACCCATAAAGTCTCTTTGCCATTGTATTGCCTTAGGCCAATCATAAATCATGTCGGGATTCTGCCAGTACAATTTCCCCGCTGTATAGAAAGCCATGAAATCTCCGCCTAAGAGTTCGCCATTTGGCATTCGGAAATTGATTGGATGAAAGAATTGAGTGCTGTAGGAAAGAACGACAGAATAGAAGATCGCAAACCATATTGCAGCTACAATACCAATCAGAGCTTTTCCAATAAATGTATTTGGTTCAAAGTGCATAAGCTTAGAATTCCTCTATAACATGTGCCTCATTTAGCTGAGGACATGGAGCTTGCCACATAATTATCTTTAAGATGCTCATAACGGCCAAGGTTAAATGCGAGAGCAGTCCTCAATCTATCCCAACTTAAAAGTGGGCCACGAGTTATAAAAGTCAATTTTTGATAATAGTCCTTGAGTGCAGGTTCTTCTATATGGTTCTCTAATGACTCAATAGAAGTTTCATATCCATTGGGGATCTTCCTTCTGAAATGTCCAATTCGCCATTTTCTTGGATTAGGGATGGGGAGTCTTGCAAGTAAGGGATCCGATAGAGCGTAAAGATCGATAATTCTCTTTTCAGGGCCAGCCATATAGCCAAACATTCCAATTGCAACTGATTTACTAAGTTTTTTGTTGGAGGATCTGAAAACCTTGCCTCGGTGTGCAAACTCGTGATTGTTTTGCCCACCTGCCTTTAAGAATGCAAGGAGTGAAGTGTTTTTTGAAAAAAACCGCCTTGTGTCATTAAATTTAAATAAACCCATCAAGTTTGGTTGAGAAACTGGGAAGGGACTAAAGAAGGAGCGAGGATTTGTGAGGCTAGAAACAAGAGCTATGCACAAAAGTCCACCCAAGACCTTTTTCCCCGAGATAAGTGAAGGAAGGCAAAGAATTGCTAAATAAAAAGGTGCGCTTATAAAGCGCCCGCTCATGAAATCTCCTCCAATAGACAGAATATAAATCAGATAGAGCAAGGAGCCAGCTACTAAAGCTAACTCATATTTGAGTTTAAAACGAAAGGCTTGGACTGAAACAATAGCAATACAAGTTAAGCTTAGAGTGTCCCATTTAAGGCTGTTCCAAAGATATGCAGCCCCACTCTTAATTAAGAGTAAACTTGGGACACCGCTTCCAAGTTTTGCATAGGCGGTATTTGGAAAAGGAAAGCCATAATAAAAAAAGGAGAAAGCCAACCAGGCAAAGAGTGGGGAAAAGCCAAGTAAAAGGGGCCTAAATATCTTCCATTTAATTTCTTTCCAAGCTTCCCACAGAGTCAAGACTAAGGCCGGCAGGAATAGCACAATAGCATCAGGGCGAGAAAGATGAGACAGGCCTGAGAGGGCGCTAATGTAGAAAACATGTTTTTCATGTTTTATGCGCGGCCGCAATACTAAAAGCTCCCAGGCAAGGCCAGCTAGCAGTAGGTGAGTTAATGGATTTTCAAGCCCAGAAGATGAATAGTCGAGAAATGC
>JAAZON010000204.1 GCA_012797725.1 SAR324 cluster bacterium
AAAGTGGCTTAAAACATCTTGAGAAGCTGTTAAAATTCGTGGATCTCCGCTTTATAGCAATTCTTATTTCAAGATATGTGGAAATCATAACTTACGATGACGCCAACGATTCTCCACCTGGATCTGGATTTTATACACCTGACAAGGGGTTTACTTGGATAGGAATCCACGATTTAGATGCTACTCGTGCTTTTTATCTAAACAGATTTCTAGCTTTGATTTTTGATAATGATGCTGCATTATTCTATCAACTGTGCGCCATTCCAATGGTTAGTACTCCTTCTTTATTAGAGGAAGAGAGTTATAAGGATCGATGTACTAGAATTTCAGCTGAGGGAGTCCCTGAATTAGAATACGCCTTTGAGCTGACCGCTCCATTGCAGCCTTATGCAATCAAAAAGCAAATCAATGCTCACGGACTTAAATCTGCTGTTGAGAATATTCCTATAATAGAACCTCTTCTATATGACACTTCCTTTGTGCAACCTCTATCGTCCCTGGTTAACAGTAACTTGAATCTTGACGAACTAGAGATGGAGCTTACCCTAATTCTCAATGCGGCAATTGTACGATGGCAAATTCCCTTTTTTGAGGCAGAGACAATTAAACATTGGAGTGAGAAAGTGAAGGGCGCTATTAATTTAGGCCTAGAAGATGTGATAAAAACCTCGAATTTACCCCTGATTGATATCTATAGAATCCTTGGGCTCCAGAAGCTTTTTCGCTTAGGTCTTTGGCATTTGATGGAATTACAGAAAATTGCATTAAAGATTCCAGTTGCTTTAATAGAACCTGGAACTTTGAGTGCGGAGAACTTCTCCATTCTAGCTTGTGCTCGAGAAGAGATCCCTGAAATCCCAAATTTCTTCAACAAAGATGGCAGTATTCAGAGCGAGGAAGGAACTCTAGTTCCCGGAACAAAGGCGATAGAACATCTCGAAGAGATTCAAATGCTAAAAAAGCGCCTGGAAGATCTATTTAATAACTAGACTCTCTATTTCTTCTTTGCTGCGACACCTTTTTCGACCTTCTTTTCAGTTCCGGGCGCTCCAGCTTCTTTAGCTTTCTCAGCTTCTACCCCTTCTGTTTTTTTCTCATCTGCCTTACCGATCTCTTTGCAATCTGGCTCAGATGCGACCACTTCTAGGCATTTTCCTGTTTGCAAGTCACAGTCGTGCATGATTACACGTTGAAGTTCGGAGCGAGCTTTAAAATCGAGCTTGTTCAGGACGGCGTCCATGGAATCAAACTTAGTTGCTATGCAAGCTGCTTTATTTTCATGAGATAACTTGCACTGTTGTGCAGCTTTCTCCTTCATTGGTGGAATTTGTTTCCCTAGATTCTCCTTTGCTAAATCGGCGTTTTCTCCTTGAGCCAAAACACTCTGGTAATAAACCATCTCTTCATTTTTATTTTGCTCTGAGGAGTTGCCCGAATCAGTATTTGCTGATTCCTTGCCTTCTTGAGCTTTAAAGGACGAGGTCCATTTGTAGGAAATTTCAGATGAGCATTTAAACTCAGCTGACGCCTGGACACTTTGTATTAAAATGTAAGCAATTAATAATAGTGGAAGAACTTTCATCGGATCCATCTCTTTATATTAATTCCAAAACTTTGCTTTATTTACTTGAATAATAAATACAGTTCGTCGTCTAGGTCATGTGCTTATTTTGTTGTTTTAACATAATGTTTAATAACTGTGTTTTACAAATGAATGATTATTTGAATGCTACTATAGAAAATGACGAGTTTGGAATATTCGACCATCCCAATGTGACTGGGACTCCTGAGCGCAGACTGCTGCTAGCAATTCTAGAACGTGCACTCCTTGACTACGTTGGAAATGACGAAAAGGAAGCTTTGGAAGCGGAAGATTGGATATTTTCTGAAACAAACCCCATACACCCTTACAATCCTTTTTCATTCTTCTGGATTTGCGAGCAATTGGATTTAAATATTAAAAAAACCTTGCGAAAGATTCAAAAAATGCCAAAACGAGGGACTAATAGACTAGCACCGTGGTATCTGACAAAACAAAAAGCAGTGGCCTGAGGCTTTGTATCAGACTTCTAGTGCCAAAGTTCATATGCTGCACCTGGCATCTGACTGGGTTTCGTGCTTGAAAAAAATTGTCGCCAATTGAATGCTTCGTACAAAGGATTTTGAGACCCATGATCTTTCCCGCGGCGTCGATTTATTTCTTGGGATAGAAGCCTAGCAAATTTAAGTCTTCTTTCTGCATAAATCCGAGATCTGTACCATTCCGGCGCAAAGAGCAAAAAGCAAAGACTAAGCATACAAGCTGCCAATAGAAGCATTCTGCCTTGAAGAAGGACAAATAACAGAGTCGCAATACTACCATAAAGAACGACAAAGAGAAGCTTGTTCTCGTGAGTTATAATTTCCTTTTTAAGAAATAATTTCTCGTCTGAAATAGAAAGATCCATCAGATCATCTAAGTATGATTCCAATATCTCAACTGGAATAAAAGACACCGACTCTCGAAAATGTTTATAACACTCGACATCTTTTGAGAGAAAAGAGGCCCTTTCGGCTTCGTACAAAAGCAGAGATGAAGCTATGCATTTATACTGGAAAAGCAGAACTCGACTTCCGCCTAGGAACCCCGGATCAGCGGACTCAACTGTATTTAGTTTTTCCATAAACAGCCCTCTCCTCAAAATCTTGTCACAGCAAGCCAGGCTTTGTCATTGCAAATAAATCCAACACGTCTTTTAGTTTCCCCTCTTTCATAAGGCCAGATTCTTCAACAACCTGCCGAATTGACTTATTTTCGTTCAATGCTTTTTTTGCTATTTCGGCTGCCTGATCATATCCAAGTATAGGCACAAGCGAAGTACAGATAGAAAGACTATTCTCGGCATATTCAAGGCAGCGCACATTGTCCGCTGTTATTCCATCGATACACTTAGATCTAAAGCTCTCACTAACATTTGAAAGTAAGTCAATAGATTCCAACAAACTAAATGCAATAACTGGGAGCATGGTGTTCAGCTCAAAATTACCTTGTAAGGCTGCTGTACTAATACAAGCATCATTTCCGATCACCCTAGTTCCAACCTGAAGCACCGACTCACAGATCACTGGATTCACTTTACCTGGCATTATGCTGGAGCCAGGTTGGATAGCTGGCATCCGTAATTCAGCAATACCGCACCTCGGCCCTGCTGCAAGCCAACGCAGATCATTTGCAATCTTCATCAGTGAAATTGCCACTGTTTTTAACTGCCCGCTTATTTCCACAGAAGTATCTTGCGCCGCTTGAGCTTCGAAATGATTCTCTGCTTCAAAGAAATCCTCTCCTGTAATCCGATTTATCTCAGATATCGCAATACGCGCAAAGTCCGGATGCGCGTTAAGCCCTGTACCTACCGCTGTGCCACCCAGCGCAAGTTCTAAAGCCACCTTTTTTGCAGCTTGCACTCTAGCGATTCCCGATTCGACTTGAGCAGCATAACCACTAAACTCCTGCCCCAATGTAATAGGGGTGGCATCTTGAAGGTGGGTACGCCCAGATTTTATAATCCTACAGAATTCATGCGATTTTCTTATTAGGCTTTCATGCAGCTTGCTCAGCGCTTTTATTAGTTTATTACTAAGAGCAAGTGCTACAGAAATGTTTATACAACTTGGTATCACATCATTAGAAGATTGGCACATATTGACATGATCATTTGGATGCACCAAAGTTTTGTCCCCCTTCTCTCCCTGAAGTATCTCAATTGCTCGGTTAGCGATGACTTCGTTTGCATTCATGTTTGTAGATGTACCAGACCCAGTCTGAAATAAGTCCACCACAAATTGATTGTACAATTTGCCGTTGATTACTTCTTGAGCAGCCTGGCAGATGGCTTCGGATCTTCTTTTATCAAGCAAATTTAAACTGCAGTTTGCCATTGAAGCTGCATATTTAATTATTCCAAGGGCTGAAATGAAGTTCCTAGAGAATCGATATGAGCTAACTTCAAAATTTAGAACTGCGCGTTGAGTAGATGCACCGTAAAGCGCCTCTTCGGGCACTTCCATTTCACCCATTGAATCCTTTTCTATTCTCACCCTCGTCTCCAAATATCTGAACCTCTAATAATAGGGCCTCGCAAAGACGACATAATCGAAAGATCCTCAAATTTATTAGAAATTCTTGCTTCACCCAAGTATGAAATGATAGCAGCAAAAATCAAATAATTCCAAGGATTTTACCCTGTGTTTTCAGTGCGTTATCCCCTGGTTTATCCAACATTAAGTTTTACATATCTCTAGACGATCATTAAATTGGAGGGAAGACTTCAATTGTTTTTTTGCATGTTCAAAGAATTAGAAGCATGAAAACTTTTGAAAATGCTTAGAAAGCTACTCAAGCGTTTCCTCAACACAACGAAGGTGACATACGAGATCTATTTATTGAGACAGAAATGGAGATAGGCCAAATTTTAGACAAAGAAGAAAGAAAAAAGGGGAGGCCTCTAAGCTCTGAAATCCTGAATCTTCTAATGCCGGTCGATTCGTTCGTGCTTGCTGAAGCACGTAAATTATCTGCATTGAAAGGTGTTCGCAGTGAGGATCTTGCAACTTGCGTCGCTCAAGATCCGGTATTGGTAATTGAGTTCCTCAAGTCTGCAAATGCCATCTGTTTATCGGAAGGTAAACCCGTATTATCAAGTATAATGCGAGCTATTGATCGTCTTGGATCACAATCGATAGGGAGATTGTTGAAAACTCTATCAAAACGCCAAAGATTTAGTTCCGATGAAGTTAATCATTGGTTTGAAATACACAGAAGTCGCTGTAAGCGAACATCTATTGTTGCCCGAATACTAGCAGAAACTCTAGCTAAACATTTAGCTGACGAAGTCCAGCTCTCAGGGCTGTTCTTGAACTTTGGCGACCTAGTGACTGTCTCACATCTTATGGAAGAATATGTTTCTTTAGCCGAAGAATTCCAACGAGGAGCTTTGGCTTACAGAATTTATCATGCATATAAATTCGAACCACAAGAATTAGGACTTCTATATCTTAGGAAATTTGGCCTACCAGAAAATCTTCTTGCACCCCTCGACCAAGAGGGGATTCTCAAACCCGAAAAGGCCATAATGAAAATTATCATTGCTTCGGCTGGTGAGATGATTGATTACTTCGATGCAAACAAATGGGAAAAACTATCTCCGGGCTCAATTCTTCCTTCAAAGTCTACACTCCGTCTGCTAGTAATTACAAAAATGCAATACTTAAAGGTATATGAGCGAGCAACGGAATATCTTAATGAAGTTAGGAAGTTCGAGTTAAGGCAATCTAATAACGTCGTAAAAGAGGAGCTCGAGCCTATTTACGATCCTCAAATTGAATTCACCTCTCAAGAAGACAAAATTCAAAAAGAAATCCACA
>JAAZON010000205.1 GCA_012797725.1 SAR324 cluster bacterium
AGTCTTCTTATGAGTGCGGTGAAGCCCAAGATGAAGTTAATAAAGCAAATGAAGCGATCGATTCCGCTGATAAACTCTTTCACTTACGACGTGCACTAAGACTCTGCCCAAATAACTCATCTTACCATACCATGCTTGGTGATCTTTATTTAAAATTAGGTCGCAAAGAAGATGCAGATTTCGAGTTTGGGGAAGCACGAAGGCTTGGACTGTAATAAAATAGAATGTCCTCGAAGGTATAACCCTTCTTTCTTAGCCTACCATCATTTCTTTCTGGTGGACGAGAAGGGGCTCCTTAAGGAGTCTTACTGTTTCCTCTGTTATTATAACCTCTCGGATACTTGAATCTGTTGGAACTTCGTACATTATGTTGAGCATGCACTCTTCTATTATCGATCTCAAACCCCTAGCTCCTGTTTTTTTCTCCAAAGCTTTATCAGCGATGGCTTCAAGGGCTTGAGGTGTGAAGGTCAGCTCAACCTCGTCCATATGAAGTAGGTGCTTGTATTGTTTTACCAGTGCATTTTTTGGATCTGTCAGAACTTGGATCAATGAAGCCTTGTCTAGCTGATCCAGGGCAGTAATTACAGGAATACGTCCTATGAATTCAGGAATCATACCGTACTTCAGAAGATCCTCGGTTTCTAGGTTTCTTAGAACATTTTTGCTTAAAGACTGCTTGTCTTCTGTCCGTGTTACTCCAAAGCCTAGGTTTTTCTTGTCTATTCTAGTTTTAACTATCTTATCCAAGCCATCGAAGGCACCTCCAACAATGAACAATATGTTGGAAGTGTCAATTTGAATAAAATCTTGTTGCGGATGTTTACGCCCGCCCTTTGGCGGCACGTTTGCTTTTGTTCCTTCCAGTATTTTTAATAGTGCTTGCTGCACCCCTTCACCAGAAACATCTCTGGTAACTGAAGGAGAATCACTCTTTCGACCGATTTTATCTATTTCGTCGATATAGACAATGCCTCGCTGTGCTCGCTCAACGTCGTAGTCGGCCGCTTGAAGAAGATTGACGATGATGTTCTCAACATCTTCTCCGACATAACCTGCCTCCGTGAGGCTGGTTGCATCAGAAATCGTAAATGGCACATCCAGCACTCGAGCTAGGGTTTGTGCAAGTAGAGTCTTACCTGAACCAGTTGGGCCAACAAGAAGAATGTTTGCTTTTGAGAGTTCTACATCATTTTTTTTCAATGAGGCATTATTTCGAATTCTTTTATAGTGATTATGAACAGCCACGGCCAGGACTTTTTTTGCGTGATCTTGGCCAATAACATATTGATCAAGGGCTTCTTTAAGTTCTTTAGGGCTAGGAACCTTTAAGCCTTGAGAAGATGGTGAATTACCACGAAGCTCTTCAGAGAGGATATCATTGCAAAGCTCGACACACTCATCACAGATGAAGACATTTGGACCAGCGACAAGTTTCTTGACTTCATCCTGGGTTTTGCCGCAAAAGGAGCAATCGAGTTTAGTTGTGCCCTTCGAAAAATTTCGTCCCATCTGAGAACCTTCTTGTATAGTAAATCGCTTGTTATTGAGATGCGAATAGTCTGGAAAAAGTCTCTTTAAGTCTTCCAGTTCGAGCTAAACCAATTGGGGTTTGAGAGGAGGTTGAACTACTTGTATTTACTTGAAAATCTGCAATTGTCCGTAGCTTTGACACTTTATTGTTCGATCTCTCAATATGTAATAATCTCGATGATGATGAATCTTATAACTAGATGAAAACGAAAGCTCCAAAAACAAGAATCTCTTATTTGTAAGGTAGCAACAAAAGGTCCGAGGATATTGATATGGAAAACGGAAAATTTAAAGTTGGTGATCGAGTAATTCATTTGAACAAAGAAGGCCTAAAAGGGGTCGTCAAAGGCGTGCATAGTGAAACAACAGCCAAAGCCGATCAAAAGGAAAAGGCCTTAATGATAGAAATTATGTGGGATAATGGGACCCTCTCGTATATGACAATGGAGCAGATTAAAGCTGCTTAGACGTAAAATTCTGGTTCTTTTTGTTTCTTTGAACTTGCACAAATTGCTTAACTGCTAACAACCGTGTGAGTCCGCATTCTCGGCCTTGCAGGCCTGTCCTCCGAAGCAACTGGCCCTGGCCCTGGCCAGGGCGAAGGAGGAAGCAGCTGCAGGCGCGAAGTAGGAAGCAAGCTCCTACTGCTTTTCGAAAACTGTTTTTCTGAGTCCGCTAACTGAGAATCAGAATTAGGAAACCATTCGGGTGTCCAAATGAAGAACTTTAGCGATAGCAAAGTTTGAGAACAATTCTGCTCGATAAGGTGAGTTCAATCCTTTTTAGCCAAAGAGAACTGTTTCTCGGTCCCACTAAGGAGTCGGTTTAAATTCTCATTATGCCTGTATACGCTGAGTAATGCGATAAAAGAAATGGCATAGAAAATGGAGTCATCAGCTCCCAATAATATTGCAAAAATCGGAGCTGACAATGCTGCGCTAATAGATGATAGTGATACAATTCGGGAGCGCCAAAAAACTAGGATAAATACTCCAAGAGCCAAGAGAGCTGTCCAGAGATTAAAAATAAGCAAAACACCGAAACTTGTGGCGACTCCTTTCCCTCCGCGCAACTTTCCTGGAATTGAAAAGCAATGTCCGCATACTACCACGGCCCCAGCGCTTCCATAAAAGACAGAATTGTTAAAGATTAGTCGAGCAATCAAAACTGCAATTATGCCTTTTAGTAAATCGATTAATAAGGTCGCAATTCCCGCTCTAATTCCCAGAACACGCCCAACATTAGTTGCACCAACATTTCCGCTTCCTTGAGCTGTAATGTCTATCCCATGAGATTTCGCAATCAAAAACCCAGCAGGGATTGCACCGATGAAATAGAATGGGATCAAGCTTAATACTGAGAACCAAAAATCAAGCATTTAATTGCCCTTAAGGGAAGCAATAGCAGTTCCTTTGTCAAAATGACAGAAGATAAAAGTCCCTGACACTATACAGTCAACACCTGCCTTTATGCAGAGAGGAGATGTCTCATTCGTCAGTCCTCCATCAACTTGTATTAAGGTCTTGAGCTTTAGTTTGTCAATCTCATTTCGCAATGCTTGAATCCTATTAGGAGCATCCTGATTAAATTTCTGTCCTCCCCAACCTGGCTCAACTGACATCACTAGAACTAAGTCACATTCATCTAGAAAAGGGAAAATAGACTGAATAGGAGTTGATGGTTTCAACGACAGTCCACTTTTCATGCCGTTGGCTCGGATTGCTCTCAATGTATTTCGTACATCCGAGCTAGCCTCAACATGAATTGTTATAATATCACTTCCTGCTTTTTTGAAATCTTCTAGATGTTTCTCTGCTTCGACGATCATAAGATGAGTGTCTAGGGGAAGATGTGTAATGCGTCGTAAATGTTGAACCATAATTTCACCGAAGCTTATAGGTGGTACAAATCGCCCGTCCATCACATCAACATGAATCCAATCAGCCCCAGACTGTTCGACTGATTTGATCTCTTCTGCGAGTTTGGAAAGATCGGCGCCTAAGACAGAGGGTGCCACTAAAATCTTACGTGTAATCATTTCCCAAAAATTTGTCCTATATGGAGGGAAGCACCAGAAATAAAATCTTTAACAGACATTGGTCTTTTTCCCTCTGGTTGAACTTCTAATACTGAAAGTATTCCATGACCACATGAAATATGTAAGGCATTCTTATCAAAGAAAACGACAGTTCCCGCTTTATTGACGTTTTCAGGTGAATCAACATACAACAATTCTGCCTTTAATATTTTAAGCCTTCTCCCATTTAGTAAAGTGTAAGCTCCTGGTGCCGGACACAGGGCGCGAATCAAATTCCTAATCTCCGAAGCGTCCCTATTCCAGTTGATTACTTCTTCTTCTTTGAGAAGTTTCGAAGCATATGTTACTCCCTCACTTGTTTGTGGAGTCGAATGAAGCTTGCCCTCTGCAATAGCAGGTAGAGATTGAATGATTAAGCGCCCGCCCACTTCTGCAATGCGATCGTGTAAGGTCTGGAAATTATCTTGTTCTGCAATGGCGATAGTTTCACTTGCGTAGACAGGGCCGCAATCTAGACCCTCAGTCATCTGCATTATAGAAACGCCTGTCTCAGAATCTCCCGCCATTATAGCTCGTTGTATTGGAGCGGCTCCTCGCCAGCGAGGAAGAAGGGAAGCGTGCACATTAATACAGCCAAAGCGAGGAAGAGATAACAATTCCTTTGGCAGAATTTGTCCGTATGCCACTATTACAGCAAAGTCTATAGGACCAAGGGTGTCAAGAGATGCTAACAAACTCGGTAATTCAGCTTTCAACTTGTGTGGTTGAAAAATAGGAATGCCAAATTCTGAGGCTAAAACTTTTGTTGGAGGTGGTTTAAGTTTATTACCCCTGCCAGCTGCCTTATCTTGTTGGGTTATTAAGCCTTTGACGTCAAAATTTTTATTGTGAAGCAAGAGGCTTAGGATGTAGGAGGCGAGAGTTGGAGTTCCAAAAAAGATCACTGATAAGCTGTTTGTGGACACGTCTGAATCGCCTTTTATTCTGATAACTCAGATTTTTGTTTTTTCACCCAACGCTTGAACATTTCTTTTTTAATACGACTCAAGTGATCAATAAAGAGTATGCCATTCAAATGGTCAATTTCGTGCTGAATACAGCGGGAAAGAAGGCCTTCAGCCTCAATTTCAAGCGGGTTTCCATCGATATCAACAGCCCTCACAAGCACTTGCTTATTTCTGTTGACGATTTCTCGAAAGCCGGGAACACTCAAACATCCTTCATCAGAACGAACAATCCCTTCTTTTTCAATAATTTCAGGATTGATGAGAACCATTGGTTGCTTTCCGTCTTCAGATACATCCACAACGATGACTCGTTTTTGCACCCCGATTTGAGGTGCTGCAAGTCCAATGCCAATACCATGGTACATTGTTTGAAGCATATCCTCAGAAAGTGTTTTTATTTCACCGTCAATCTCCGCAACCGCCTCCGATTGACCTCTAAGCACTTCTTCTGGGTAAACGTATATCTTTTTTAAGCTCATATGAATCTAAATCAAATATGCACACAGAGAAACAATGCGGTAATGTTTAAGATACATGCTATAATCAAAATGATAACATAAAATGCCATATTGTACATTTTGCTAAAAAAAAGCATTAAAAGGCCTTATTAAAGCATGAACAAATAATAGTCTGTAGAAATATGTTAAGAAGCTCTAGGCTTAGGGTTTTCTATGATCAATTTAGACCTTTTAGAGGCACAATTATTGAGAATGCTTTCCGGATTCTTTGGAAGGGAAAATGTAATTCCAATGATGAGTGTACTAAGTGTTTGCGGTGGTGAGCTTCCAAAGGACTATATCATCGAAGGTGTGGATTTACATAGTTGGGCGAGCCGCAATAAGTGCCTGTTTACTATTGTCGATAAGCAAGATTGCCCGAAAGCCGTTTTTGAGTTTTATTCAGGTATTAATGGTCAAGCAATCGAAACAGACCATGTGGAGCATCAACAGTATTTAAAACCTCTACTTCGGAGCTTAGGCATCCATTATATAACTATCAGTAAAGATGAATTCTCGGAGATGTTGGATCCTCGCGGGGAGCTTGATTTTGTCTCATTCCTTAAAAATGAAATGCAAATTGATGAGGACTAGGAGTCTGGATAACGAAAGTTGACCAATCTTCTTTTTTTAGTGAATAAGGGTCCCGGGCTCCAAGCAAGGAAGAATGCTATGAGGTGTCTGTGTACTGGCAGAAACAAGGAATTTTTGCTAAAGTGCCGCAAATGAAGCGGTGGATCAGTTATGGCGCCATTTTACTGTTTTTTTTGATAGACATTGCGGTAGTATCTGGAGCAATTGAATTTGATTTAGCTACCGTTCAATTGATTTTTGCGCCATTGGTGGTTTTTCTAATTTCAACAATATCAATTTCTGACGTGAAAGTTCCATGGAAGGCTACCTTAATTGCCCTCCTGCTTGTTTTTGCATGCTTCTTATTTGTTCATTCCACTCCATCAACAAAAGATGGTCCAATTCTTGTGGCAAGATTTGATAAGGATCCTTTTAATTCACAATCTTATATATTCAAAAACAATTTAAATGAGGTGCTTGCTCAAACCTCAGAAATTGAGACCAAATCTCTTAGTAGACGATTCCAAACTCAGGAAGAAGCGAAAGAGTATCTAAGTGCTCACAAGGGAATTGCTGCTTTAATTTGGGGTTCGAAGCGCTGGCTTAATGTTAATTTTCAGAGGGAAAAAGCTTTTGAGTTGTCGCAATCTAATTGCTCATCACTCTTCGATTATTTTTCAGGGCTTAAACTAATTAACAATGTTTCTTGGATAGGTCTTTCTTATGAACCCTTGAAGGGGACGACTGAGTTCCTTGGGAATTTGTTTGCAGGGCAGGTTCCTTTAGAACAATATGCGATAGATTCAAGGTCCATGCGGTCGATATTTCTCAAGAAACATCTAATTAGGGCGGGCACTCTGTGGGAACAATGGACAAGCCCGTCCCATAAAGGTCTGCCTTTGATGCTCTTGGGAAACTATCTCATTGTAGAAGCTCTTCAACATCCCCAATATGAGCCAGAGATGTTCAAAAAGGCTATTAAACACTATTCCTCTGCCCTGCTCTATGTGAAGACGGAGGATAACCCACAGCTACATAGAGCAGTATATTCTAATTTGGGAATTGCAACTTACATACGGTCCCGATTAGAGAAAAAGTCAAAAGGGAGAAAATTAGCGGTGAAGTTGCTGAAAAAGGCTGTAACTCTTGACACGTCTAAAGAGAATGAGAAGGATCAAGAGGATGTCATACGAGTAGCAGTTGAGAATTTGGAACTGGTTAAGGAAAAGATAAAAAATAGGCGAAAGAGCAAAAAGCTTAAACAAATTAACGGAACACCAAAACCAAATGGAGTAAAAAAGAGTAACCGTTTAAAAAAGAAGCAGTTAATGATAGCCAATTCCTAGATAGAACAAAGGAGAAGCTCATGATTGATGAAAAACTTTTAAAGGATCAACTTCCATTCGTTTTGCAGGGTTGTGACATCCCAGAACTTGGAGAATGTTATCGTGGAAAGGTTCGAGATAATTATCTTAGAAATGATGTCAGGGTTATCATTACATCGGATCGATTGAGTTGCTTTGATGTGGTAGTAACTCATCTTCCATTCAAGGGGGAGATTTTAAACAGGTTGGCCTTGTATTGGTTCCGTGCCACAGAAAATATTTGCCAGAATCACATGATTGAAAGTCCTGATCCTAATGTGATGATTGTTCAAAACTGTCGAGTTCTTCCTGTTGAAGTAGTGGTGAGACGTTATCTTGCGGGTAGTGCCTGGAGAGCATACAAGGCAGGGCAGACAGTAAGTGGTATTACACTTCCTCAGGGTTTGAGAGAATATAGCCGATTACCAGAGCTTTTGATCACACCCTCTACCAAAGCACCAAAGGGTCAGCATGATGAGGCTATTTCTGAAAAGGCAATTATTGAGTCAGGCCTTGTCGAAGAGAAAATTTGGGAGACTATTAGGGAAAGAGCCTTTGCCCTTTTTCGTTATGGAGAAAAGCTTGCCGCTGAAAGAGGCTTGCTTTTGGTGGATACAAAATATGAGTTTGGATTGAAAGATGACAAACTTATATTGGTGGATGAAATTCATACATTAGATTCGTCTCGTTATTGGGTTGCCTCGACCTATGAGGAAAGAGTAGCAAAAGGCGAGAGCCCAGAAATGTTGGACAAAGAACCCGCAAGACAATGGCTTTTAAGTATTGGCTACTCTGGTGATGGAACTCCCCCTCATTTTAGTGAAGAGAAACGAATCGAACTGGCTAAGCACTATTGGTCTTCATATGAACGAATAAGCGGTTTGAGATTCTTACCTACTGTAGGAGATCCATCGGAACGAATCAAAAAGAATGTCAAAAAGTATTTAAATCTTTAATTCAAATACTTTGAATAGGAGTAGGAGTTGGATCCGGAGGGCTGATTTTATCTAATTTCATTTGTAAACGGCTCTTGAGGTATTTAGTTAGAATCTTTGTGAGCCTCTCATAGCCTGCAGATGTGGGATGTATTCCGTCAGGTCCTATTAAACTCTTGTCAAGTTTATTAAAAGCCAAATCAACATTGTATCCGTTTCTATCAAGAAGTTCGAGTCCGTCATTTACCTGAGCTATGAAAGTTCTTTGAAAAATTCTTTTGGTCGGTAATAAATAAGCAATAGCAATATAAGGAGGTCTCTCAAGTTCTCGACCGACCTGGTATGTAAGAAGCTTTGCAGTTCTGCTGATATCTCGTGCAGTCAAGCTTGCGGGATTATTCTCCCAATAATCATTACGTCCCTCATCCAACAAAATAAAATCGGCGTTCCTAAGGGCTCGTTTGGTCTTATTTGACCCAGGGGAGTATAGCTCTTTCTTTAATTTAGAAAGAATACGCCCGGAAGAATATCCTATTAGCCCGATGCTCTGTATCTTTGTGTTGGGGAACTTCGCCTTTAGTCTCTGAACATAACCACCTTTATTGCCTAGTCTGGTATCCCCCTTTCCATAAACAATACTATCTCCAACAAAAACAAATTTTATTATGCCGTCACAATTGAAGTCATTCAGATTATCTACTCTTGGACAGGCCACAGACTGCTTAAGCGTTCCAAAGATCAAGAATACAAGAAAAATGTAAATGATATGATTCTTCATCATAGAATTTAAAAATCTCCCAAGAACTAAATTACTATTGAATTAGCAGAAACCTCTTTCCTGCAATAAAATAGAAGCTAGAGGCACAGGCATTAACCATGTCCCATTTCTTAACTATACGAAAAAAAAAGGAACAGGGAAGCGCTGAAATGCCAAAAACACTTTTTAGTAGACATTCATTAATTATTGAACAATTACCTAATTTTAAAGACCATACGTACATAATATAGTTATCCCGAACTTTTCGTATGAAGGACTAATTAGAATGATAATAGGGATCAAAATAATGGCGTTCTTGCTTGTTGTTTCTGCATTCACAAAGATCTTGCAGTCCTCTATATTACCCTCGCACAACCAAAAAATGAAAATTAGCATATGCAACTTTTAATCCTGAGGTGTCTTGCGTTGAAAAATTTAATTTTCAAACTTGGCCAAGTGACGAAGCAGCCGTGCGCACTCTAGATAGATCTACGGTCGAGCATTCTCTATTGATGGCTGTTCTCTCAGAAGAGACGGAAGACCTCCACCCACCCAGTTTTCTTCTATGCTAAAGAAAGAAGTGCCTATGTGACTTAAAATAGTTGAAGAGACAATTCTTCCAGGTAGTACTGATTTTCATTCTGTTTTGTTGAGACTTTCTGCGCCCAAACCAGAGGTGATTTTTTTAAATCCCTGAAGAGAGCAAGCCCTTATGCTTAAACAACTTCGGGAGATGAAACTTTCAATACCAATGCTTGCCGTAGTCCTCCCATCTAGTAAGGCTTTTTTAGGGGCAGAGGACTTAAGTTCTGAAGGCTTGAAGTTTGTCGATTTTCCATGAAATGAAAGCTTTGCAAGTTAGACCGACCGTGAGCTTATGAAAAATTTCGAAGTATGTTTTGGTCACGTAGCTTTAGCCGAGTTTTTTGCTCTTACAGGATATGGAGCCTTTTCACATTGAAAAAAAGAACTAACGCAATGTGCCAATCTGCTTGAGTTTCTTAAATCTAGTGAATTTTATGGAGTGTTTGGGCACTATAGCTTCGATAAATGTGTTGATGTCCAAGGGCTTTAGCCGGTTATTAAGGAGTTAAAAGGAGGAATGATGATTTCTGCATTGCGGTGAAAGGCCGGAGGAAAGATAATTTGGTTATTCAAGTGCCATTAAGGAACTTTAATGAGAAGGATACTTTGGATATTATTTTCACTTTTTCTTGGGGTGTATATAACCAGACCAATTTCTGACCCTGATTTATGGTGGCATCTTACGGTTGGTAAATGGATACTACATAACTTTCGAGTTCCTGAGGCAGATCTGTGGAACATGTTCGCAGTTGGCAAAGCTTGGAGGGCCTATTCGTGGAGTAACGAGGTCATATATGCAATCTTTGAAAAAGTTTGGGGTATAAGTGGTGTAGTCATTTTGCATTTTCTTTTAGGGTGGGGTATCTCGCTTTCACTCTTTTATTGCCTAGGCAGGATTTCTAAAGATTGTTTCTTTGGAGTGCTTTTAGGCACAGTTGTGATGGCAGGCCTTGTTGAACATTTCAGTCTTCGTCCACAAAGTTTTACATGGATTTGTTTGATATGGCTGATATTCTTCGCAGATAGGATTTATGAAGAAGGCCTAAATAGGAGAAATGGGCTTGGTTTATTCGTTTTCATGTGCCTCTGGGCAAATAGTCACATTACAACCATATTTGGGCTATTGGCCATCCTGGCTTGGGCCTTTGATGAAAAAAAGAAGCAACAAAGTATCTGGATATTAATTATTGCGTTCGGTGCTACTTTAATAACGCCTTATATGGGAGGAGAATGGCTAACTTTTTTTTCAAAAGTGGATCATCCTCTTAATTTTGTTAGGATTACAGAGTTTCAACCAGCTACGCTTCTTCATTATTCAAGTGGAATCTTGGTGCTATTGCTTGGATTTCTGATAGCGCTTTGGCAGAGAACTCCTAAGACTGTCAGTTTTTCTAAGGGAGCTCTGATTGGTCTGGCGTGGGTTGCAGCCTTCTATTTTCTGACGGCGGGACACTTGTGGAACGGACCCATGACCGCAGCCGCCTTTGTGGCGTTGCCGGCCGTAAACGCCTTTTATGCGCTCAATTTTACCGGATGCACGC
>JAAZON010000206.1 GCA_012797725.1 SAR324 cluster bacterium
CATCGACCCCCTAGGGTTGCCTTGCAATTTGCCTTCTTTGGGTTTCTGCTCTGGGCACTCGTAATTCTTCCGCCTACAATTCTTTCTTCTGTAGCGGGGATTTCATTCTCTGATGAATTATTAATAGTTTATCCGATCATGATTGTTCCAGGAATAATGATCTCCTACAAATACTTCATGTACTTTTTCCCAATGACTTTTGCTAGAAGATCCTTTTTCGTCAATCTAAAACTTGCGGGCGATTTTGTAACCCAGGATAAGTATTTACCGATTCGGATCCTGGTAGTTCCAATTGGTGTCAGCACACTCCTATTATCTCTTTGTGCTGCTCCATATCCGGATGGGAGAAATTTAACAATGTCTCTCGTAAGTGGGCTTTTTGTGCCTATCGAATGGGTCCTTTCTTGCTACATTGCCCTTTCCTATGCTCTTAATGTTTTGAACGAAAAAGCCTGGCGAGAATATGATTTGGATCCTTATAGAGAAGGACGCTGTAGCACTATAATGTTTGGGACTCCAAAAATATTGTCTTCCTTGTTCAAAACAAAGAATGGCATCAGGATGCTGATTATTGGCCTATTTGTCTGGATTGGAAACTACACGCGCCTAGAAATTGTCCCGCCCCCTGTAACAATAAAAATCTTGGGAACTGAAGTAACTGGAAATATAGTTAAACTTGACATTGAAGCAAGTGACACAAATTATAATTTTCGTTCGTTTAGACCAATACACTTTCGCCTTGCCGGAGAGAAGTATCTTGAGAGAAGCTCAGGATCCAATGTACTCATATCTTCTCATCCCTTAAAAGCTACTGCTCAACCTGAATTAGAGAAATCTGCCGATCTTCGCTTCTTTGTCCCATCCTCCAAAACTCCTATAAGGATCTCATTGACATTCGAAGCCAGTCGTTCAGGAGAAGCTTTAACAGCACTTCAAGATTTGTATCTTTGGTATCGACACGCTAAAATCGCTCCAGTTAAGTTTCAATAGGGATATCTTTATGATTGGTTTTGACAACGAGAAGTATTTGCAAGCCCAGACCACAGCAATCCGCAAACGAGTGGAACAATTTTCTGGGAAATTATATCTGGAATTTGGCGGCAAAATACTTCAAGATCTTCACGCTGCAAGAGTACTTCCGGGCTATGACCCTGATGTGAAAATAAAACTTCTCGATCGGCTTCGAGACTTATCCGAGATTCTTTTCTGTGTTAATGCTGCTGATATTGAAAAAGGAAGAATCCGAGGTGATTTTGGCATCACTTATGATCAAGCTTCTCTTAGAACCTTTGATGATCTTGAGGATTTCGGGTTTTCAGTATCCGCGGTTTTGGTCACTCGTTATCATGGTGAAAAGAATGCTCTTCGTTTTATGGAGATCATCAAATCCAGGGGAATTCCGGTTTATACACACACAGATATACCTGGATATCCTTACGATGTTACAACAATTGTGAGTCCTCAAGGCTTTGGCAAAAATGCCTTTATTGAGACCTCCAAAGCTTTGGTAATTGTCACTGGCGCGGGTCCCGGAAGTGGTAAAATGTCCACCTGCCTTTCGCAAATCTATCATCACAATATTCGAGGCCAAAAGGCTGGCTACGCAAAGTTTGAAACATTTCCGATTTGGAATCTACCACTGGATCACCCGGCAAATGTTGCTTATGAGGCCGCGACAGCGGATCTTAAAGATCTTAACATGATAGATCCCTTTCATCTGGAAGCCTATGGAGTTACTTCCATCAATTATAATCGTGACATTGAGAACTTCCACATAATCAAAGAGATCATAAATCGAATTGGAAATTCCACATCTCCTTTTTTGTCGTATCGCTCGCCCACAGACATGGGAGTGAACACCGCTAAAGAAGGTATAGTGGACGATGATATCGTTCGCGAAGCTGCCAAGCAAGAAATCATACGACGCTATTTTCGCTATAGTTGGGAATGTAAACAACGCCTTGAGTCTCCAGATACCGTCGCAATTGTAGAGAATTTAATGAGAAAAGTGGGAGTAAAAGAAGAGGATCGCCCCGTTGTTCCTCTGGCGCGGAAGACCGCGGAAGAAGCCAAAGAAAAAGAAAAAGGGAACCGCGGGATTTATTGCGGCGCTGCCATTGAACTTGCAAATGGTGAGATTGTAACAGGGATGAATACCCCTCTGATGCATGCCGAATCATCTGCTGTTCTCAACGCTCTAAAGGTGCTAGCGGGCATTCCGAAGCCAATTGACCTCCTCTCAGATATAATAATAAAAAGCCTAGTCACGTTGAAGCAGGACATACTTTTAGGGAAAAGTCCCAGTCTTAACGTAGAAGAAACCCTAATTGCACTTGCCATTAGCGCAGCCTCCAATTCAACCAGTGCCCATTGCATGAAGATGTTGAAACTCCTGAAAGGCTGTGAGATGCATACGACACATGAAATTGGACGAGGTGATGAAAATGGATTGAGGAAATTAAGAATGAATGTGACTACAGACGCGCATCCAACATCTAGAGGATTTTATTATTAGAGCGATATTGTGACGTACAAGCAATGTGAGATTACAAGCAGCGGCTTCAAGCTGCAGAGCTGCTGCGAACGTTTCCTTTGATCTATCAAGCACTCGGGAAAATGAGAACTCTCGCTGTAGATATGAGAAACCCCGTCAGTGAATCCACGGAAGCTGCTCTTTTAGACTACTAATGACATCGAGAAAATCACTCTCAGAGGCTGCGACTACAACTCCTGCATTGATCCTCTCTGCAAGCCTTTTTAGCACAAATTCCTCTTCGTTTTCGCTACTGCCAGCGTCAACGCGGCGGATACGGTCTGCACCAACTACATCAAGGCTATCTTCAAAAGTTTCTCGATCACGTGCCAAAATGAGTAGCTTGTGTCCATTAACAGAGACAAGTGCCGGCCTTTTGCCGGAATATGGGACATAAAGGTTCTTCACAAAAGTAGTCTATGCACCAGATTTGGAATCCATCAAGAGGGAATTTTAGAGTCAAGACACACCGCTTGCTGGCTACGGTGTCGACGTACAATCTACAAAAGCGCTACTACGTTGAAAAGTCATATCAAATGCTTACAATGAGTGGGGTGTAAACTCGCGCTTAGCTGGATAGCCCTTTTAGCCGTCTCAACTCAGGCTCTATGAGCTGAGCCTGCTCAGGTTGCCTTTCTTGGAGACTACTAAGCAACGTTAGAGCCTCCCTCTTCTCATCAGGGTTAAGAGCCACTCTTGCATAGCTAATTGCAGCGCTCACTTGGACAAATACTCCTTCATCAGCCAGGCGCTTAAGAGAAGCCTTCGCTTGCATGCTAGTTTCAGGGTTATCCAATTTCGAGCGGGCACTTAATAAAGTTTGAAGTTCTGCAATCATTCTTTCCAAACTCTTGGAGGGC
>JAAZON010000207.1 GCA_012797725.1 SAR324 cluster bacterium
CGCAAGGCTTTCTTTATATTCGAGGGACACTGCAAAGTGCCTCCCACACTTATGTATTTGGTGTTGGCGAGTTGACAAGGATGCAAGATTGCAATTGTCCTAGCACTTCAACTTTAAGTATTAAGCATGGAGAGTTATTATACTCGAACCTTAAAAAATGGATACAAGGTGCACCACTTGAAAGTTTTGATAGAAAATCTGGAATGACAGACTTTCTATTTGCTGGAACTAATCAAGTTATTGTTCAGTCGAAACTTCTCATATTTAATTCACGTCTAGCTAGTTATTACCAAAGTTATAGAGATAAGCGATTTGTAAGAAGGCACTCTTTTTGATCATTTGTCTGCATTGAAGATAGAAATTTTCGTCTAGCGTCTAAATATCCAGCTCATTTCGGGTGGAACTCCAGAATTAATAAGATCTCTAATCTTTGTTCTCACTACGTTCATATCTAAATCTAAATGTTTACAGATCCAGATGAAAGAAAACGGGAGGCAAGTATCGTCAGAGAAGTTATCAAAGAACCATCTATGCGCTTGTTTCGAGGACGGGGTTCCATTTTCCAGAAGATCTCTTATGGCTTGCTCTATGATAGCAAGTAGTAGTCTTTGTTCAGGGCTTAAGTGCTCTTCAGGAGAGTGGCTAAATTCAGAGGAAACAAGGGGATTCTGGTCTAAAGTGTTAAGAAAGGAGCGCTGTTGGTTCCACATATGTTTAACAAAAAAAGTAGAGTCTGTTAGATTTTCACACAGGGAGCTTCAAGGTAGTTCCCTGCCCCCCTTATATTTGAAGCGCAAGACCGCCAAAGGATTCATTAAAGATATTATAAGTTTCTTTTATATTTATCTTTGTAATTACGAATGTTTATTTTGATGATTATTTTTGTACAGTTCCACAGGGAGAGAAGAAATTGCAAGGGGCAAAAATTAGCCCAATATATATTTTTCCATTAGTAGACGACCTAAATGTGAGGGTTTTGAATCAAGACCTCCGCCATCTACAGCTACAATTGCTACTGCAACTTTTGGATTTTCGATTGGGGCGGTAGCAATGAACCAATGATTAAGTCCACTCGGATTATCACCTCGTAATGTGCCTGTTTTTGCAGCGACTCTTAAGTTTTTCAGTTTGTTTTGCTTGCTCTCTCCAAATTCCCTTCTTGAAGTACCAATGGTGGTTGTGTATTCCATCATGTTAAGTAAAGTCCGAGCAGTCTCAGGGCGAACAGTTCGTTTAAGCAGGGTCGGTCTTGATCTGTATTTAATTTCTCCATTTTCCGATACGATCTTCTCGATTAGTATGGGTTGGGGCATTAGTCCTTGATTGGCTATCGCAGACATTATCGTTGCCGCATGTACAGGGCTAATTCTAACAGCACCAAATCCAGCAGCAGTTCGGCTCAGTTCATAGGCATCTACTGGAACAAATGCCGAACTTTGTGGAAGAACGGCTTCGAAAGGAATGGCTTCATTAAATGCAAATAGACGAGCATAATTTCTAAGCTCAAAAGCATTTAAATAATTGAGAGCAATTCTACCAAAAACTGGATTGCATGAACGGCCCAACGCCTCCGCCGCGGACATTTGACGCTGATCCTTGCGCGGATCTGGATTAAAGTTCCATTGACTTAAGGTATAATTTCCGCCGCGAAAGCTTATAGATTGCATTGGTGACATCCCTGCTTGCTCTACAGCTGCAGCAGCAGTGATTACTTTAAATAATGATGCAGCGGGGAACCCGGAGTGTAACGAGAGATCGTTATAAGTTGAAGATTTTTCTGCAATAGCAAGTATTTTACCTGTAGAAGGTTGCATAACAACCATTGCAATATGAGGAGCCCTAGCTTTTTGGATCAATCTATCGGCATATCTCTGCAATTCTGCTTCCAGTGTAAAATATACAATCTCATTGTCAGAAGTTTCTCCAGTTACTTGGCTTTTGTCTCCCAAGTCGAAACGTGGAATTTGATTTAATACAGCCCTGCCATTTGATTGATAGGAAATGCGAAGTGGAACGGGAGGTAATGAAAGTCTATATTTTGGGGCACTTGTTTTGGGATTTGTCTTTTCAATGGCAGGTTCAGTTTTTATGGTAGACTCAGATAGACTGCTATTTGTTGAAGTGGTTTTTGAAGATTTTATGCTTGGTGAAATTTTTTTTACTTTCTTCGTGCTATTTGCACTTTTATAATTGGACCATTTTTTATTTGTGGAATTACCGATTTTATATTGAGCTTTAGGAGTCGCCCACGATGGCACCGCAAATAAGAGCAGTGCTATGACAATAAACCTTATCAACTGCATAAAGGGTATGATAACAATGTTTCTTGTGGTTGCCAATTTAGGAATTTCCTTTATTGTTACTTTTCATAAAAACATTAAATTTTCGGGGGATCGCGCTTGTTCTGGATTATTTAGCTGCTCAAGAGTATCATGCTGTAACATTTAGATGTCTTGATGTGGGAGCAATATTATGGCTTTTTGGACAAAAAAGACAGATGTGTCATCAACAAATACCTCTAGTACCCAAAAAAAACAAAGTCAGGATTTTTTTTACTCCGGGGTCAAGCAAGAATCAAAGGGTTTGTTTGATCGCAAGACTGAGACTCTGATCGATGGGAATTCAGCTTTGGAACGTTTCGGGCAAGTTCGTTCGGCTCTAGGAACTGGTACCGTTATTCAAGGGAAATTAACATTTGATACTCCTGTGAGAATCGATGGTAAGTTGTCTGGTGAAATATTTTCTACTGCAGCATTAATTGTGGGTCGTGAAGGTGTGATAGATGCATCTGTTGACGTTACGACCCTGATAGTGTTGGGTGCTATAAAGGGACCAATTCGAGCATCAGAGAGAGCAGAAGTCTACTCTGGAGGAAGCCTAGAG
>JAAZON010000208.1 GCA_012797725.1 SAR324 cluster bacterium
ATGAGTAATCCTGATGAAGCAACGGCCGACATTATTTCTTATGCGGCCGGGCATAAAGCAATGGGACTTTATGCCATGTGGGCTCTTCGAAATGAGATATTTAGACAATATAATGAAGATTTGTTGCCAAAGGATCCAAAGAAGCAGCTTCGCCTCGAAGATCTATTGGGTTTTAGAAGGAATCCAACCCAGAATACACCACTTTTCAAAAAGTTCGGAGCAAAAGCTTTGGATGGGCACCCGTCACCAATGGTTCCATTTGTACGTCTCTCTACAGGGGCATCGGGTGTTGGCGTTGGTTCTTCTTTCGGCTTGGCTTTTGCTGCGCGAGATTGTTATGGGGCCAACGCACCTTTCGTGCATGTAATTGAAGGAGAAGGAGGGTTGACCCCAGGCCGAGTGCATGAAGCTATGGCGGCTGCATCGAGTGCGCAAGTGAATAATATTGTATTACACATTGATTGGAACCAGGCCTCCATTGATTCCGATAGAGTATGCCGAGATGCAGGGCTTCCGGGAGATTATGTTCAATGGAACCCGATGGAGTTTGCATACCTACATGATTGGAATGTAATTTATGTTCCGAATGGCTTTGACTTTGAGCAAATCATTGCCGCGCAGCGTGTATCTGTTGAGCGTTCAAACGATCAGCCAACTTGCATAGTCTATAGAACTGTAAAGGGTTGGAAATATGGAATTGAAGGCAAAGCCTCTCATGGTGCAGGTCATAAGTTCTGTTCTGATGAATTTAGGAAATTTTTAGAGCCCTTCGAAACAGAGTTCGGGCTTAAGTTCCCAGTTTTTGATGGTGACTATTCCGAAGAGGGGATTGAAGAGCTTTATTACCAATATCTTCAGTGTATCAGAAGGGCAATGGAAAGTAGGCAGGACATGGTGCAAGCTTTGGGCACTCAACTTCATGGAGCTGCAAAAGCTCTTTCGAATTCAAAGAAAACCTGGAGGGAAGATGCTCCAGATGTAAAAAAGCTTTATGGCTTCTCTCCCAATAAAATACCTTCTGGACTTTGTATGGAAGCTGGAACTAATGATACCCTGCGAGATTCCCTGGGACGAGTATTGGATTATTTAAACAAAGCCTCCAGCGGTGCAATTCTAGTAACTGCTGCTGATCTTTGTGGGTCAACAAGTATAAAGAAAGCAAATGATGGTTTTGAGCAAGGTTTTTGGAATGCCGTGAAGAATCCAAAATCTAGACTCCTTGCGATCGGAGGCATTTGTGAGGATGCAATGGGAGCTTTAATGACAGGAATCTCTGCCTATGGAGCCAGTGTTGGTGTTGCCTCGTCCTATGGTGCCTTCATAGCCCCTTTGCAGCACATCGCCGCACGTCTACATGCAATCGGCCAGCAGGGTCGAAGAGATTATAATGGGCAGCGGGCTAACCCATTCATAATGGTTTGTGCGCATGCAGGTTTAAAAACGGGAGAAGATGGCCCGACTCACGCTGACCCTCAGCCTTTGCAATTATTGCAAGAGAACTTCCCTTGTGGATCCATTATTACTTTAACTCCTTGGGATCCAAATGAGTTGTGGCCTGTCGTGATAGCAGCCCTAAACAGTCGACCTTCTGTTATTGCAGTTTTTGTAACACGTCCAAGTGAGAAAATCTTCAACAGGGATGCTCTCAAAATTCCACCTCTTGCATCAGCAGCGAAAGGTGTTTACGCCCTGAGATTCGCCGATGCGGGCAAAAAACCCTACCATGGCACAGTAGTATTACAGGGTAGTGGTGAAATGAATGCCTTTGTTGAATATGTGCTTCCAAAAATTGATGAGGCACACCTGAATATGAATGTGTATTATGTTAGTAGTACTGAGCTTTTTGATTTATTGCCAAAGGATGAGCAAGAAAAGATATTCCCTTTAACGCATCGCAAAGAAGCAGTGGGAATTACCGGTTTCACGTTGGCAACTTTATATCGATGGGTTCTTTCAGAGGAAGGAAGAGAAATGTCTTTGCATCCCTTCAAAGATGGGCGTTATCCTGGTAGTGGGCAAGCTCATAAGGTCCTTGAGGAAGCACATCTTGGCGGAGATGCCCAATGGCAATTAATCCAGGATTACGCTGCAAAGTGCGAGAAAGTGATTATCGAGAGATAGGCATTTGCAAATGCAGGAAAAAAATTCTTATGGTCTTTTGGATTTATTTCTGATTACAATTCCAGCCGTTCTATTTGCAAAATATCTTTTTCATGCATCCGGAACGATTATTTTCATCCTTGCATGCATCTCCATAGTCCCACTTGCCAAATGGCTCGGAATTGCGACGGAAAGGATTGCAGAAAAGGGCGGAGAAGGAGTAGGTGGCTTATTAAATGCGACTTTCGGGAATGCGGCGGAATTAATAATAGCTGGAGTGGCTATGAGGGATGGTCTTAGTGAAGTCGTAAAAGCATCTCTCACTGGATCTATTATCGGAAATATTCTCCTTGTAATGGGCGCTTCCTTTATCGCTGGAGGCTCTAGACATAAAATACAAAATTTTAGTGTAGCAGGAGTTCACTCTCAAACCTCTATGCTTATGCTGGCGACCATTTCCTTAATAATTCCAGCACTTTTTCACTTTATTGCTCTGAATTCATATTCACTTTCACCTCTTTTGAATTCAGAGCGCAATATAAGCCTCGACATTTCAGCAGTTTTGCTTTTGGTCTATGGCTTTAGTTTGCTGTTTTCTCTGAAAACTCACAAACAACTCTTCAGCGTTGTAATTGAAAGAGAAGATACAGAATCCCCTCCTCGCAATACATGGTCAATTAAGAAATCCCTTTCAATACTCTTTATTTCTACCATCTTCATTACCTGGATGAGTGAATTGTTAGTTGGTTCCATTAAGCCCGCGGCAGAGGCTCTTGGAATGTCCGGTTTGTTCATAGGTGTTATTGTCGTTGCAATAGTCGGTAATGCTGCGGAACATAGTACGGCTGTTGTTGCAGCATTAAAAAATAGGATGGATTTAAGTCTTGGAATTGCAATTGGAAGCAGCACTCAAATAACTTTGTTTGTCGCTCCCATCCTAGTATTTTTGAGTTATCTCATAGGTCCCCAACCCTTAGATTTGGTTTTTAGTATTTCCGAAGTAATTGCAATTGCCTTAAGCGTTCTCATCGCAAGTCAAGTTACGGGGGATGGCCAGTCGAATTGGTTTGAGGGTGTGCAACTTATAGCAGTGTACTTAATCCTTGCCGTAATGTTCTATTATTTGCCTGTAAGTGGATCTGGGGTAGCTCCACCAAATTGATAGCAGCGTTTTAGGCTTCGATTTTTCGTTCCAGTGTAACTGAATGATTAAAAATACATTTAAGCGATGATTGCTCATCCATGCATTTCCCCTCTATCTGACCGCTTTCAAGAATGGTGTTACTGCTTTCTCCTGAGAAATGCCCACGAAAAGTGAACGAGCACGAGGCGGGAATCCCTAGACTTATCTCACTTTGAAAATCATTTCTTTCTTCGGCTCCAAAGGCTGTTTGCTGTTTATCAATTCTTGCAATTAATGAAGAGCCTAAATTGCTTTCGTGCTCGACTGTGAAATATTCACCATCTTCATTTATATGAATTTTATATTTTCCATTGCTTAAAAAGATCTGGATTAAGTTACGACAGGAGTCACGATGGATTCGCAAAGTGTCATCTGATAATTGAATCTCAGGTTGACCCTCGAAAATTCCTGGGCTAAAAGACTCTCCAGTATCGGTTCCGCTGCATGAGTTGAACAAAACAAGAACGATTGTGCTTATGAAAAATTTTTTCATAAAAGTCTCACTCTCTTTGTCCTAACAAACGGTCAAGCACAATTGCACAAGCAGAGCGCACAGAAAGATGATTGTAGTCTTTGAAGCCGCGTATGGGTTCCAATAAATAATCTGCTCTCGATAGAAGAGCATCACTCATGCCCCAGCCCGTTCCGAACATTAGAAGATACGGCTCGTTCCCCATGTTTATTAGTTCTCGCATAGCCGAGTATGAAATCCTCGATTCCCCTTCGTGAGCTGATGTAGCTATGAGCTTAGGGATTTTTCCAGTTCTTAAATCAATTTTGTGAATTGCTTCATCTAAATCACTAATAATGTCAATACACTCTATTGCCTTTTTTCGATCGGGATTATAGGTAGCCCCATATCCATCTTCCCAATGGCTCTCTATCGTGTGGGCAAGCTTTCTAAGTGTTGGAGAAGGATGTGCAATAAAGGCAGTTTTTGCTCCAAAGGTTGCTGAGCTTCTGGCAATGTCATGAATGTCAATTAATGTCAGTGACGTTGTGACAACTTTAGATTCCTTGTCGATCATGTCTGCATGCAGGAGAATTACGCTTAAATCGTTCATATCTTCTCTTTAATGCTTACTGCTTGTAAGCGTTCTTACAACTCTCAAGGAACAAAGCCTTTCTAAGCATAAACGCTTAACAAGGCTTTTTTATAAGATCTGGTCTTGTAATCAAAGTTTTGTTTAAGGCCTGTTCCAGTCTCCACGCTCTTATACGTCCATGATCGCCAGAGAGCAATACTTCTGGTACTTCTCTGCCATTAAAAACTTCAGGCCTTGTGTACTGAGGCCACTCAAGTAATGTTAATCCATCTCCGCGTTGAGAAAAGGATTCTTCAGTTAACGAGTCTGAATTTCCAATAACATCCGGTAACAATCGGCAAACAGATTCAATGAGAGCCATAGCAGGCACTTCGCCACCCATCATAATAACATCACCGATTGAAAGCTCCTCATCCACGTATAAATCAATGACCCTTTGATCAACGCCCTCATAGCGGCCGCAAATGAGCAAAAGCTCAGTCTCGCGTGCAAGCTCCTGAGCGCGTTGTTGAGTCATCTTTTGTCCTGATGCGGAAAGTAAGATGACTCTGGCATTTGGAAGCCTTTGTTTTGCATATTTGATTGCTGCAGAAAGAGGTTCAGGCTTCATAATCATGCCTGGCCCACCCCCATAAGGATAATCATCAACATGGTAATGGGGAGCTTCCGCGAATTGTCTTATGTCTGTAATTTCAACTTCGATGATTTTTTTCTCTACAGCTTTACCAATAAGACTGACAGAGAAGAAATTCTCAAAAAGTTTTGGAAATATGCTAAGAATATGAAGCCGCATTATTCTGATATTTTTCCAGAACTACGACTTGAAATTACTTCTCTTTCTTTGTTTTTGTGGCTGTGCTTTTGGGCTTTGCTGCTTTTGTGCTCTTCTTGGTTTTTGTGGTGGGTTTTGATTCACCCTTAGCAGAAAGTCTTGCCTTACGAGCCTTGCGTGCAGCAATAATTTTTTGTTTTTTGTGTGCCTCTCTATCCTCAAGCAGGTTAGGTATGTTTTTTTTGATTAGAGTTTGGACAGAAGCTGTCGCCTTTGCGCCAACTCCGACCCAATAACGAATTCTATCTTCTTTGAGTGTCACTGCTGGAGGGTTGCTAAGAGGATCATAATTCCCAACAATTTCAATAAAGCGGCCATCACGTCGAGCTTGTTTTGAAGCTGCAACGATTCTATAAAAAGGTCTTTTTTTCTGCCCATGTCGAGCTAAACGCAACATTACCGACACAATTAATCTCCTTAAATCCAGAATATATCCGTGAAACCGGATTTTAATACTATTTTCAATCAATTACAAAAGAACATGAATCTTAGCAAAGAACTGAAAAAACTCAAACTTCGATTATAGATTATTAATTCCATTGCAGATTTTGTATTGTGAAGGTCCTAAAATCAAGGTATCAAAGTATTTATGGAGGTTTTAGCTTCCCAATTTCATTGAAGCTTTTCGATTCCCATGTAGTATTCTCAAACGTTTTGAACAAAATAGAGTAGTTTTGGCATCCTAAAATTTCGTTGATGGTTTTGTGTGCATTCTTGTCTGGAGGGGCACCATGAATTTAAGGTTGGTTGAGAAGATAGTTTTATGGCTGGTTTTTCTTGTTTCGTTTTCATCAAGGCTCTGTTTTGCCTTGCCTTTTTCAGCGGAAACTACAACCCGCGAGAGTGTACCGAGGGTTCCATACCCTTTGCCAACACCACAGCAGCTCTATGATGACAGTTATGAGCTAACTTTTCAAAAGCTAAGTAATGGTCAAATTTTTTTGGCATTTGTATCGAAGGATCCGGCAGCTGACAATTACTATGACGATGAAAATGTCTACCGTGAAGGTGCATGCGTTAATGATGGTGGGCTTAGGCATGTTTATTGGCTGGATAGGGCATCTGGAGGTTCAGCGCGCTGTATCGACGTTAATCTGAGAACAGGCACACCGACACCTTCCGATAGAGATGCATTTAATCCCAAAATAGGTGGTGCAGGTCATGAGAGTGGCCGCTATGTTGCGTTTGAATCTGATTCTGAGATATTGATACCTCCCACGCCAACTCCAAATCCTAGTATAACACCAACTGCAACGCCAAATGGGTATGTGCCGCCGGCTCTTGAGAAACAGATATTTATTCACGACAGAAAATGGGAACATACAACGCTTTCAACCGGTAAATGTACATTTAGTGAATCGGAAGGTTTTATACCAAATGGCCCGAGTTATATTTCTCGAATCAGTCGAGATGGTTCGCACATTCTTTTTAGTTCTGAAGCAACCAATATAATAGATAACCTTCAACCAGTTTGCACAGATAGTAATGGCCCGATTGCTGATGTGTTTGATCGAAATGGAGCCAACTGTGTTACAGGAACTTTTGGACCTTGTTACACATCGGTGGTTTATGATCGCTACCACTATCATGCGGA
>JAAZON010000209.1 GCA_012797725.1 SAR324 cluster bacterium
AGCGGTAAAATGCTGGCTCTTTTTGCTTCTGCGAACAGCGGTCCGCTTAACCGCTGACTGCTTCTGAGTCTGCTTTGCCGTTTCCGCCAACGGAAATTAAGACGGGAGCAAGGCCCTCCTGCTCTCGCTAATTGCTTCTCTGTTTTTTTGTTAACTGACTCGAAATCTCAAAACTAGAGAGAATTCCAATTGCAAAAAGCGCAACAAGGAGCACTTCACTATCTCCGAAGTTATATTCAACGAGACCTGCAACTTGCCAAGAAATTATCGCGCAGCCAATACTTCGAGCTAGAATAGGATTTTCTGCGGTACGGAATGCATGAGATAATACCAGTGTAAGCCACCAGAGAAAAACAGAGAGTCCAATCCAACCAGTTTCAGCCGTGATATTTAGTAAATTGTTATGAAAATGAGTCATTCCAGGTGGAATCGAAAGAGAATATTCACGGAGATATTTAGAATTCTTCAGGCCGACACCAAGTGGATAGTTAAAAACAAGCTCCGATCCGATTTTCCAGATCTCACTTCGACCTCCAGTCATGAAAAAATGCCTGGGTGATTCAACAATGCGCGTTCGTATGGGCTGAAATGATATCAAGAGAATAATAGCTATAAAAATAATTCCAAAAACCCATTTTTTTGCGTATTTGAAAGCAAAAATAATAGATCCAACTAAAACCCCAGCCCATGGGCCGCGTTTTAAATTACTTAAAAGAGCAGTACAAAGAAAAGGAATTGAAAGAAAGAACAGAACATATATAGAGCTTAAAGCACGTATCCCATATTCCTTCCATGCTTTAATAAGTACTGCCAAAATAATTCCTGTCGCAAGGAGGAGGCACGATAGAGCCCAAAGAGAATCCATTTCAGCCAAGGAAAGGAAGGCTAAGATACTAAGAAGTATTGTAAGCAAAAAGATAACGGGAATAAATTTGATAATGCGTTGATGAAGATTGAGATTCGCCTTGATATTGTAAGCACATAGACCAATAGCAAGAAACAAACTAATGCCGAGTTGTCCTGATTCACTGACTTGGCCTATTAGAACTCGTGGGTATGACGGATGTATTGCTGCAATAAAAGTATTTATAGCAGCCAGGCTTTGTCCAGCAACAAGCCAAAATACAAGCTTTAAAGCATTGTTCTTGGATGCAACTTCTCGAATCGCAAATAGCATTACTGCAAAAAGAAAAAGAGTTAGGCAGGAACGAAGACTATTAAGAGGATTTCGTCCAAGGACTGATATTATTGAGAAAACTCCAATCAATAAAAGGAAAGCTTCGGGGATTTGAGCCTTTTTATCTTGAGGGGTGCTAAGTTTTGGTCCTTTTTTCAGGAGCCACAGAAGGGAAAGAGGTGAGATGGCCCAGTATGCAAATATTAGACGTATTGGAAGAAAAAAGGCCGCAGCACACGAGAGAGGGAAAGCAAATTTTTCAAACCCTTTGTCACATAATTCGCTAAGGGCCCGTATTTTTTGGGCTATAAGGAGGTATATTGAGTTGGCCACTTTCTCCCTGCAAATCTGCATAGCTATGGCGTTTTGCTATGTTGGTTGACGCTAGAGATCCTTATTCTTGGTCTTTGTCGGCAGCATCTCCTTCTTCAAGGGAAGGATCTATAGACATATTTAATGCTTCTCCGCCATCTTCCTCTAGAGACGCCTCGCCTTCTTCAAAACGTTTCTTTGCAAACTCCGCAACATCTTCTGGTATATTTTTGTTTTTTGAAACGCTGTCCAAATAACTTTGAGTAGCTTCGTCATAGCTTATATGTTCTTCGGCTCCTGCAAGAAGTTTCTTTCTCACTTCAGGATTCTTGATACTTGCTACCTCATCTATGACAAGGCGTAATCCATCTGTACCAGAATTTATTAAAGCCTTCACGGCAAGTGGGGAGTATTGATCTTGTTTCTTTACCAGTTCTTGTAAATAGGGCATAGCATCAGGTTCTGGTATGAATTCACCAAGACCAATCCCTCGAGAATAATACCCGTCTGGATCCCCTGCTTTTTGTGTCTGGTTATAAAGAAGCTCGGCTGCCAAGCGGGTTCCTTGATTAGTCACTGCCGCAATAGAAGCTTCCTGTATTATTTCATTTGTGGATTCCATTTGAGTGCCAAGAAAACGAACAACATCATCTCCTCCCGTAGCAAGCTCAATTGCCTCAGCAAAAATATCAGATTCTTGAGAGTTCTTTGAATTTTTAATTGCATCAATGAGCGTTGAAATGTTGTCAACTTTACCACTCACAGCTAGTAGCTCAGCATAATAACCTTTAGCTTCCTGGGATGTCTCACTTGAGAGTAGTAGATCTTTTATTGAAGCATAAAAAGAGTCACACCAAGTGCATTCCGGGCCAGGCCTAGTAAACTGCTCCAAAACCAAATCGTCATAATCAGCCGCCGCTTTCTTTACAGCCTCTAAAGCTTGATCGGCAGAAGAATATATTTCAGTTGCAGACTTAACTTCTTCGGCCATGACATCTTCCCCTTCAAGATCTTCCGAGGATCCCGCTTCATCGTCGCTTGCAGGATTAGCTTGGGGGGTTGGGCCACTTAAGTTATCAGTTCCCGTATTCGAAGAGATTTGAGTGCCTGTGCTGCCTGTAGGACCGGTCGTACCCTTTGGTTTAAAGACAAAAAACAAAGCTGCTGCAGCAACGATTACGAATACTATGATTGGCAGAATTTTCTTCATGAGTTTCTAAATCCTTAAGTCCATTAAGAAAGCTTTTTCATTCTCAAGGGGTTCAATTTGTTTAACCACCTAAAGTGTATAACATGTTCTTATTATTTGAAAAAGCATTTGAAGAAGTAAGTTTTGAAGGGTTTTTTAAAGCTTCTGCTTCAGTTTGCAGTTAAATCCAATTTAGCTAAAGAGACCGAGAAAAAATCCCGATTTATACATATGTTATGGAAGAAAAAAACATGGTGGCAAGTGGCTTCTCAAAGGCATTCGGCCTGTTTGTTTCCGAACTGAAATTGGATGTTCAGGAAGCTCAAAGAGTCTTATTCGAAGGTGAAATTCCCGAAATAGACTTGTGTAAAGCGCTTGGCGATAAATTCCATAAATTGAAAGGAGGGGCAGGCTTCTTTCAGCTACATGAAATTTTTCATTTAGCAAGAGAACTTGAAGCTTATCTAAGGGATGAATCAGAGAGCAGATTGGATAGCTTTAAAGAAATGAAAACCCTGATTTGCGCTCTTGAAAAAGCAGCAGCGGCAATTCCGGAGGTACCATTTAGCGAAGAAAAGGAATCACCAGGTGCCTGACGTTATTATTGTTCATTACGATCAAGTTGAAAGCGAGCTATTAGCCAAAATGGCGCTGGAGGCAGGTTTTCGTGCTAAGACCACTACATCCGCACAAACTGCACGAGAGTGGTTGAAGATTGGGGATTATTCAGCAGTGTTTAGTCACCGCTATATTCCAATCAGAGAGCAAAAGGAGCTTGCCGATCTTCTTTGGATCGGAAGTCCTGAATCAAGTTTTGTCGTATTTGATCTTGATCCTGATGTTGAGTATGAAATTGGTGAGGCGCGGTTGCTTGGTGCGGAAGTGGCAACTGGCCCCAAAGCCATGTCGCTGCTTCAAGAGATATTTGAGAAATTAAGTCAAAAACGGAATCTAAAATCCACAGATTTTCGTGTACTTGTTGTTGAAGATCTAGATTCTCCACGCTATGTAATTTCACTTTATATAGAAGAACTTGGCTATTCTTTAGTTGATGGAGTTGCATCTGCAAAGGAAGCAATTACCGAGTTAGAAGGCAATCCAGAAAAGTATTCGTGCATTGTTACTGATATTAGAATGCCGGGGATAGATGGAAGACAGTTAATAGAATTAGTACGAAATCATCCAAAATTACAGCATCTGCCAATAGTTGTTTTAACTGCCTACGGTACTTCTGAAGCTTTGATGGATTGCCTAAATGCTGGAGCTAGTGGTTTTCTGGTTAAACCTCCCAAAAAGGCTGATCTTCTCAGAGAGCTGTCTCGTGCAAGGCGAATAGCCGCAAAGCAGGCAAGCCCTCGTCTAGCTAGCATAGACGAAGTAGAAATGATCCGGCGCATCCTTGAGTCTCGCGGCCTTGTGTAATCCTCTATCTTTTTAAGTTTTGTAAGCCGATACTGAACTTTTCGTCACAGTAAAGACGCCTTTGCCCTTTGGATTTCCTGGCGTATTATTAGTGCATATGAAGGACATTTTTTCCGCACTCAAAAATCTTCTTGAACACCGTATCCTTTTGCTAGATGGTGCTATGGGCACAATGGTGCAGGCGCTTGGGTTAGATGAAGACTCATATCGTGGAAAGCGTTTTAAAAATCATAAAAAAGACCTTAAAGGTAACCACGATATTTTGAGTATTAGTTACCCTGAAGTAATTGAGCGAATACACAGGGACTATTTGAATGCTGGCGCTGACATAATTGAAACTAATACATTAAATGCCCAGGCAATTTCACAGAGTGATTATGATGTATCAGATTATGCTTATGAATTAAACCTATCAGCAGCTAAGTTAGCACGAAAAGCCGCAGATGAGTTTAACT
Source organism: SAR324 cluster bacterium (assembly GCA_012797725.1). The sequence continues at coordinate 4,556 of JAAZON010000209.1, forward strand.
TAAGAACTCCAGACAAACCTCGCTTTGTTGCCGGAGCCATTGGTCCAACTAATCGAACCGCCTCTATTCCTCCTGACGTGAATGATCCATCGTTTCGAAATATAAGCTTTGATGAATTATCGACTGCCTACGAAGAGCAAATTCGCGGCTTGATTGATGGTGGTGTGGACTTGCTTCTGATAGAGACGGTTTTCGACACACTAAATGCAAAAGCAGCAATCTTTGCTGTTAATCGAGTTCTCGAAACAAAGAATAATATTGTACCGCTTATGATATCTGGTACTATCACAGATCTAAGTGGTCGTACATTATCTGGGCAAACCCCAGAAGCCTTTTGGAATTCAATTTCTCACGCAAAGAATCTAATTAGCGTGGGGTTCAATTGTGCCCTTGGAGCAAGGCAGCTTAAACCCTTTTTGCAGGAACTTTCACGAGTAGCACCCGTATTTTTAAGTGCCTACCCAAATGCGGGTTTACCCAATGAGTTTGGAGGTTATGATGAAGATCCTGAAGTCTTCAGCGAGCAGATTAAAGATTTTGCTGAAAACGGCCTTCTTAATATTGTGGGTGGTTGCTGCGGGACAACGCCAGATCATATTAGGAAGATAGCCTCTTGGCTTGATGCTTATAGTCCCAGAAAAGTTCCAGCTAGAAAACCGGGTCTTCATTTGAGCGGTCTTGAACCTTTTACGATAAGTGCCCTTAGTAATTTTGTGAATATAGGAGAGCGTACAAATGTTTCTGGTTCCAAAAAGTTTGCAAAGCTTATCATGGAAGAAAAGTTTGAAGAGGCGCTAAATGTAGCTCGTGAGCAAGTAGATAATGGAGCGCAGATAATAGATATCAATTTTGACGAAGGGCTTTTAGATTCTGAAAAAGTAATGGGGAAATTTTTAAACCTTATTGCTTCAGAGCCAGATATCGCCCGTGTGCCTATAATGATTG
>JAAZON010000210.1 GCA_012797725.1 SAR324 cluster bacterium
AATGAAACAGTATATCCGTGAGATCTTGCAAAATTGTAATTCCACCAGTGTTGGATGCAGTCTCAGGAGAAGTCAAAAGCTCAAAAATGAATTGTTTTTCTTTGGAGATTGGGGATGAAAAGGCAACAATGGAAGGGTTGTATTCAGTGTCGATATCAAGCAAGTGAGACCATAGCCGATATTTTTGTTCTGTTGAAAGGAGATGATGATCGAGACTATCATCTGCAAAAAACTCATAAAGGCTTGCCGAATTGGCAGTTGAGTAAAGTCGACTTTGCCAAAGTCCAAATCTTTCAGAGGCTAGGCGAGCCAGTATTCTTGTTATTTGAATATTGGGTATATGCTTGGATTCCCAATTATTGGGTCTAGAACCGCTCTTCCAGTATAACGCTCTTAATAACTCTCCAAATAATAATGGAGTTTGGCCATTGCGGCTTTCCCAATTCTCAATTGTGTCCAAAAAATGCAATAACCTGCTATCGGTTTTTACTTTATCAGCTCTGATGTAAGGCAGGAGTATTTCAATTGCTTTATATATATATCAATGGATCCAGAAGGATCCGGTCGCTTTTCATCCAAATAATCTGTCAATGCATAAATGTCATTGAGGGCTCGATAGTGTGAGTGCAGGTTTTTGAAAAGGGCCGTTGAGTTTTCAAAAGCACTTTCAATTTTTTTTGAAGACTTGAATCGGAAAGGCTCCATAATAAATGTACGCGTTGGGTTAGTTCATAACAGCCATTTAATTGCGTGTTGAGGGCCTCATCGCACATGTTTTGAATATCGCTGTCTCGCCAGGACGCTTTTGCAAGAGCTCGTATCGATTGTACGAGGTCTGTGTCGTCATGGGGTTTTATGAGATGTTCGTAATTCAAAACTGTGCAATCAAAAAAAGAAAAGTGCCAAAGCCATGAAGAGAATTAAAGCATATTCCAGGAAGCAGGGGAACCGGCATGAACAGAATGGAAGCACAAATTTCCGAAGCAAATGAGCTTCGATTTAACCTCAATAAAAACCAATCAAATCCTCAAATCTGACTGTCGGTCTTCCGAGGTGCTGCTCCACTGGCCATAACCGCTAATTAAACCTGGGTGAAACGCCTAACTCTGTGACCTTGGCACTTCATACAGTAAAACTATTTGGTTTTACTGGAGAATTTACAGATTCCCTGTGTTCTCATTAATAGTTATCGCAGGATTTCAAGAAGTGCTGCATAATTCTGTAAGGAATTCTAGAAATTTTAGATGGAGGGTTTTTTAAGATGTTAGAGCTTCCTGATCTTATTGAGAACTTCCCGAATATTAGTGGTTCAGAGGAAAAACTGGATGCTTATATTGCAGAAGGGCTTAAGAAACCGGTTTTTCTTGGGACCTCCAAAGTTAACTTTAATACAATTCAAAGTGCCTGCGCGATAGCCCTCCATATGCATCAACCTCTCATTCCCGCTGGAGGGAAGGATCTGAAAACTGCGGAAATAATAAGTAATCTACAGCATATGATGGAAAATCCCAGTGATGGTGATAACCATAACGCAACCGTGTTCCGGGATTGTTATAAACGGATGGGCAAGATAATTCCCGATCTGGCTGACAAGGGACTTGAGCCGAGAGTCATGCTGGAATATTCGGGGACTCTGCTATGGGGTCTAAAAAAAATGGGTGCCGAAGATGTCTTTATTAACTTGAAAAAGATCAGCCAGGATCCTCGTTATAGTCGCTTTGTTGAATGGCTTGGCTGTCCATGGGGACATGCCGTCGCCCCTTCAACTCCCACGCAGGATTTTAGACTTCATGTGAAGGCTTGGCAGCACCACTTTGCAGCTTTGTTTGGCATTGAAGCGTTGCAGAGGGTGCGAGGATTCTCGCCTTCGGAGATGGCACTGCCTAATCATCCTGATGTTGCTTATGCCTTTGTTAAGACACTTAATGACTGTGGTTTTACGTGGGTTCTTGTTCAGGAACACACGGTTGAAAGGCCAGAAAATGGTTGGGGCCCAGAGAATAAATATGTTCCACACAGACTGGTATGTAGAAATTCGGAAGGTCAGGAAGCCTCTATAATTTGTCTGATTAAAACTCAAGGAAGTGATACCAAGCTTGTTGCTCAAATGCAGCCATGGTTTGAAGCCCAAACAATAAAGCGGACAAAGATTGGTGATCTTGAAGTGCCCTCACTTGTGACGCAAATTGCAGATGGTGAAAATGGTGGTGTTATGATGAATGAATTTCCCCCGAAGTTCATAGATGTTGTTGCTGAAGCCTCTGGAACGAGAGTGCCTTTGATGAATGGCACGGAATATCTGGAGATGCTTTTTGCATCAGGAGTAAAAGAAGCAGATCTGCCCTCTTTGCAGCCAATTCATCAAAAAGCAATCTGGGATAATTTTAATCCAGGTGAAGGGCCGGACAGATTGAAAGTTCTAATCGAGGAGCTTAAGAAAAAAGATCACCGTTTCCATATGGAAGGAGGGAGTTGGACTAACAATATCTCATGGGTTAAAGGTTATGACAATATTCTTGGTCCCATGGAAAAGTTAAGTTCATTATTTAATGAGAAGGTATTAAAGCGGGGACTTTCAAGCTCGGATCCCCGGTATCGAGAGGCCCTCTTTTATTTGCTCGCATCTCAGACTAGTTGCTATCGTTATTGGGGGCAAGGAATATGGACCGATTATGGCCGAGAGATAATAAGACGGGCAGAGGAAATACTGGAAAAACTCTGATCTCTCTGGAAATGGGAGAAAGAATTCCAATGCACACGACTTTGGCAGACAGTCTAAGTTAGGGGTGTAATCAGCCCTTTTTCTTCGGCTTTCTCCTGTTGTGTTCAAGCTGGACTGCCACTTTGAGATTTTTCAGATCAATTAAATCTTGCATACGCCCAGCGGCTTTCTTGAGCTTGATCAGTTCTTTTATCCCAATAAAAGGAACATTTGTCTCTCCGATCTGTCTCATATTTTTTGAACGCCAGATTTCTGAAAATGTCGCGCCTTCTGCACTGGTTATAATATCAATTCTGCTAGGCGGTCGCCCCATCTTGTAAAATCTCCCCTTCTTGGCGAAGAAGCTTTCGGAAATCCCAGAAAGCGATGCCCCAAATTCCTTGAGCGCGCTAAATACTTTTTTGGCATTGCGTTGGTTGCATGCGATTAGTATGTCAAGATCTTTTGTGGCCCTTGGCTCTGTGTACTCCATTACGGCATATCCGCCTATTATTACGTATTGGACCTTCCACTTCTCCAACAGTCTCAATAGATCTACGAAATCGGAGTTCATGCCCTCTTCCTTTCGATTTGTAATAGTAAGTTATAATCTCCCAGGCCGCATCCCACTTCTCGGAAGTTGGGACTTCAGACCAAAAGAGGAAGTCAAAAATTTTATCATCGTCTTTAATACGGCCGTAAGTTTCCTTCATCATATGTATATTCTCTTCATTTTTTACTCCTAAGGCCATATGAAAAGTTTTAAAACACACTGGACTCATGCTTATTGTAAATATCATTAAGAAGTGGCGAGCAATAAAAAACTGATTCATTCTTGATTCTTCTTCTGCCTTCTGCTGCTGTCTGACTTTGATTTCTGAAGCAGTTCTCAGACTCAGTGAGCGGGCAAGCCCTGAAGCAGTTAGCAGAGGGCCAAGAGAGAAGTAGCAAGAAGAGCTAGTTGAGCCGTTGACGCTATTTTTAATCTAACTGCCCTCTGAAGACCGCCTCTC
>JAAZON010000211.1 GCA_012797725.1 SAR324 cluster bacterium
AGTACTATCCGCTTCGCTGCTAGCATCATGACCCCCTCCGTACGGCCACCATTTTATGGGGGTTTTTCCACTTTTTCCGCTATTTCCGCTGTTTTTTGATAGCGCCGGTCTCCAGATCTCTGGCCGACATTCTTTGGGGGTTTTTACACTTTTTACACTATTTACACTATTTTTTGATAGCGCCGGGTGCCTGGTTGAGTGTAAAAACTCCTTTTGTTAAGGTGCGGAGGTTTGTTTTGCGCGTATAGTATAGCACAAATGTTCTATAATGTAAATCGGTCACATTGATTGCATTTCTGATTGTGTGAATTATGATGCTGGAGGACTTGACTGTGTCGTGAGCAAAACATGTCCTCCGATTATCTGGTGGGTTGGACTTCCTGCTATAATTCGAAATTATTCATAAGGAGAATCTAACTAATGGATGATTTAATTACATTATCATGTCCTTCGTGTGGTGGTCAATTGAAGATTGAGTCAAACACGACCAACTACACCTGTTATTACTGTGGACAACAACACCGCCTTCGAGTCGAGGATATTGAAGAGTACGGTCGTTGCCCTATCTGCCGAAGGAATGATAAAGTAGAAAAAGTGACAGCCATTCGTCTCAAAGGAGGCAAGCTTTCAGCCCGACTTGCGCCGCCTGAAGACCCTGAAAAATCGTTCAATTACCAACCTAAACCTAAACCCAAACCACTCCAAAAACCAACTATTGTCGATGGGATAGTTAAGAGTAAGTTCACAAAATACTCGAAAATAATTTTCCTCATATCAATTGCATTGTTATTCTTGTTTTTTATCTTGGTCAGTAAAGACGCAACCAGGTTTTATCCTGTTTGGTTTATTCTATTTGGTTTTATCGGATTGATCCTATCTTTCGTGTTCTATATCAAAGGGATCATCGATGGAAAGAAATTGAACAAGACATACCAAGAACAACAGATCAGCACTTGGATTTTGAAGAATGAAAAAATCGAACAGGACTGGTCTGATTACATTCAAAAGTATGACACTGAGTTTCACCAAAAGTCTGCAATAATGAAAGAGAAATACTCCAAAGCCATGCTGCGCTATGAATTACTCTATTACTGCCAACGAGACGATTGCGTTTTCATTCCTGGGGAGAGCGCCCACGCCCCATCAGCAAGAATTATGGAGTTTCTATATAAGGGTTTACCTCAAGAGTAGGCTACCGCAACGACCCTCTTCAGTCTCCTGCCCGATTCGCAGTTTATGCCCGAAACGTAGTGCTGGATACAGGAGTTGTAGGGACTTGGCTGCCAAACCAGCACCCCCGATCTTCCCAAGCACGCGATAATTTGCACAAACAAGAAAAGGATTAGCGAGACTCGCATTAATGCTAACATCACTTATGGCAGGCCATAATCACAAAGATTCAAGATGTTCTTTTTAATTTATATTCAATATTTACAAACGCTTTTGTCATTTCTGCTAAAACAGTGGCTTCTTGTTTAGTAATAGTTGGAATATGGATACTACCATGCCCAGCTAAGGGCACAGTATTCCTATTATCATAGATCAAGATGATATAGTCCAAAATTACTGCTGGTAACGTTGAGTCTTTTCGATACCTATCAAAGAAACTTTTTAAGGTTTGGTCTTGCACTGTAGGAATTCCGATGATATCTTTCGCCATAGTTTCAAAAATACAGGCACTACAATGCAACACTCCTGCGTAATCATTTCGTTTTAGATCACTATCCATCCTCTCGATTAGGATAGTAATATTCGAATGCACTCCTGCAACTATAGAGTTTTGAACATAATTCACCAGATGATTAATGTTATAGGACACGGAAGGTGTTTTTACCTCAATTTCCTCCTCTTGTAATATTTCCCCATCGTTGCCAAATGTTTTTAGCCTGTACTTCACAACATGTTTTTCATCTTTCCGTGCGTTTACTATTACTTCAATCAAATCTGCCACCGACTTAACAAGTAGAGATGTAATAGCTATAGCGCCGAGATAAATAACAATTTCTGGTCCGGTCTAGTGACATTCTAGAACGAATTCAGCTTCATTTTGGTGTATAAGTGCATCACCCTCATTTCCGGTTATCCCACTTCGAATTGGCCCATCAGGGAAGATGTACTTATCGACTTTCGCCCATGTTGTTGACCAATGATTCAGGCAGCAACATCCCGAGTTATCAGGTACGATTTTGATAGAGATATAGTCTGAGTAAATCGAGGGTGTTTTTAATAACTTGATCGCTCTATCTATGCTGTTTATATAATTTGACATATTTCTTCCATTTATTAAAAAAGGTTGTCACAATCTTGAAAAGTTTCCCAATGACGGGTATAACTGTAAAACATGGAATACAAAGGATGAAGTAGCCAGGTGCTGAATCTACCGGTAGAGACAAAATCCCTTTAAGTGAGGGTTAAGCCCCCCACATGTTTGGACACACAGTTTTAAGTATTCATAATTTTGTGAATGCTGCCTCAGATTCATTTTTCACTCGACTTGTCCAAACTCTCTTTTAGCAAATCGTAAATCATTTCAATTATTAGCTCAGGAAATGATTTTTCGACCATCTGTTGTGCTCTATTAATAGTTGGCCAAAGTGCATCTCCCTTCTCACCATGGATAAGTGAAATCCAATGCGTTGGGTAATACCTAGCAAGCATCCCTAGAAAATAAGCTATAAGGTAGGTAATGCAAAGTTGGGAATAAATCAAACTGCCGGGAAATGGCTCAGCGATGTACAAGTTTGGAATTGTGCCAAACAATTTATTCACGTATGAATGAACAAAAAGAGGGATGTTCTTAGCAAAAATGGCACTATCACAAGTTAGTGTAGACCATTTATCCTGAGTCTCAATTTTATATCCCAAATCTTGGTAGGTGTGCTTGAAAGCTTCAAAATACTCATTGCGCACTTTTGCATAGAATCCATTCTTCAGTCCATACGTCAAATCACTTACATTTGCATATCGTATATCAGCCGAGATATTTGAGAAATCTTTGAACAGATCGGGTATTCTGCAGAAAAGATCTCTAAGCGATACCTGTTTGCCTACGTCAGGAACATCATAATTAAATCTCCAATCAACTGCTGAAGAGGAAACATGTAGAGATATTCTATTTTTTGTTTCGCGAACAAAGTCGTTAAAAAGCCCAGCGCATGTCTGTACTTTGAGTTCTAACAAACACGCTAAACCCACCGAAGTATCACCAGATAATTGTCCATTCCAATCAACTGTCGTGAGTCCATGTCCACTACTTAGACTTTCTTCTCCACCTTCCCGCCTCAACAGTAATATAAGTGCTCGACTAAGACTGGCTACCCCATAAAACGTTAGTAGAGGACGAACTGAATAATCTGAATTACTCGCATTTCGAAAATATTCACGGGATTGTTTCGCGGCAGCATTTATTTCCCTAGTTCGGCGAATATTTAATTCGCGTCCATGTATTTTGGAAAACCATTGTTGAGTTACTTCTCTACTTTCTAATGAAAGAAGCTGTTGCCATATTTCTTGATCCAATTTATTCCTCTTTTTGAGTAATCTCTAATGTTCATTTTATATGATTATCAGTTTAGCACCAATTTTTTTTTGCACGAACCTGATGTGTGGGTTCCCACTCCCTATCTTTTAGCACCCAGTAAATTAGCCAATACTCATTCTAAATCAGTGTTGTAGCATGCTCAACAATGGCGGAATAGCCCAAAAAATGCGGACGTTTTTAGGGGTCAGGTCACAGCACTGTATGTATCTGCACCAAAGAATAGATTTAACCTTTGCCCGCTTAACAACTCTACTTTTTTTTCAGATTCATCTTGCTTTTGATAGGTAAAAAGTTAATATGCAGATTCGCTCGAAAAATATGTTTCAATAGCAGTAATTGAGATTTGATCTAGATCGTAGATTCTATAAACGAGAGAATCAATCCTGTCCTCTAAAGCCATTTGTCTCTGGGAAAGTGCCGAAATTTCTTGGGGAGTAACTGCCTGCGTGTTTATACGGTACTTCTCGTTAACCAACGCCACGATTTCAGCCAGCGTTTGGCATTGGGCAGGATCCTCCTTGTTCAATTTCACCATGGGTAAACGGTTTAATTCAGAAAGCGTTACCTTAACACCTTGAAAATGGGATTTGTTGAAGTAGGCAATCAACTTTGAATTCAATATAGCTAATAACACTTCAAGAGGAAATTCATCCCCTTTTTTGTTCCTGACTACGTAGGTAGAGCCTAAACAGTAAAATTGATCACGATCTAAGGTGGCGATCATGCCGCTATTTTTGGATAAAAAACGATAAAGAATGATCTTCTCAGAGACCTCAAAACGCTCAGTTTCACCTGGTCTGGCACGAGGGTTCTCTCTTTTCATTTTTTCTGGTAAGTAATAAAGATATACATTATCCCACCTATGACCGTACCGCCAGAATGATTTCCCAT
>JAAZON010000212.1 GCA_012797725.1 SAR324 cluster bacterium
AGAGCCTTTGATGCCTTTGACACATTTAATTGGACATATGCAAGATTTCCAGAAGGGAAAGGGCCTGTTCGAATCACAGCATTTATTGATAAAGGAATAAGGATTTTTCTCGCGCAGGCGGTTGCTGTTAAGCGAGGTTCTCAGGTTAATTGGGCTGTCTTCAAATGTCATGATTGCAGTAATAGAATATTAGCAGGCGCAGCGTACTTCTTTGTTAATGGGCAAAAGAGTTGTCTAAAAGTGACAAAGAGAGAATGGGAAGATGCTGTATACAAAGTTTTTGGTGAAAACTTCGGAGAGGATAAAGCTGTAAGTTCAAATAATGCGGATGAAATATACTCGAAATTGTTCAGCTACTGAAAGCTTAAGATCTTTGAAGAAAAAGTAATGAGTCTTAGCCAGCAAGGCCTAAGTCTGGTGCAATTACTCTCATGGCATCGATAACGTTCTTTATATGCTCCATGAAATCAACACCAAGTTCTTCAGCGCCACGAAGGATTTCATCACGATTGCAACCTCTTGCAAAAGCTTTATCCTTCATTTTCTTTTTTACTGAAGAAGCTTCAATTGTGTATAAAGATTTATCAGGACGAACAAGAACCGACGCAAAAACAAGGCCACTTAATTCATCAACCGCATAAAGGGTTTTTGCCATTGGGGTTTCTCTAGGAACATCAGTATAATCTGCATGACCCATTATTGCTTCGATCAAGTCATCTGGGTAATTCAAATCCCTCAGAATTTGACATCCTTTGACTGGGTGGTGGTCAGCAGCGGTCAGATCAGGATACATCTCATAGTCGAAATCATGTAATAAGCCTACAATCCCCCATTTCTCAATTTCGCTTTTGCTTAATTGAAAATGCTTTTCCGCATACCACTTCATGGCGGCTTCTACCGATAGTCCATGTTTAATAAGACTGTCGCTCTTTGTGTATTCTTTTAAAAGGGCTAAAGCTTCATTGCGGTTCTTCATAATCGACTCTTAGTGTAAGAATTTGGACTTGACTGATCCTTGATGAACTCTTCAAAAAGTTTAACAAAAATTGCTATCTTCAAATTATCCTTGATGTCAGTTTCATTGAACGTGCTAACGAAATGTCTGTTTTCATCCTTTATTTCCAGAACCATATCAGTAGGAGCTTCTCTTTTTATAAGAAATAATTTTGCCTCACGAGCTTGTCTGAGAAGTCTCAAGATTTTTTCATTTAATTTCCAATCATCTGAGGATTTAAGAGCCCAAGAAAAAGCTCTTCCAGGTATATTCGATTTTAGTGCAATCTCAAGAAATGGTATTTTGCCGTCAGTGGGTCGAGTCAAATTTTCAGTCGATGCTTTCAACCACCCATCAAAATCATTTTCGAGTTGTCCTTTCCTAGACTTTCCAAAGGGATTAAACAGAAGAACAAATGCTACAGCGAGCATCAACAGCAGCACTTTTATATGAAGAGGAATTGTTCTTTTCACGTTGTTTAGGATAGCCTGAATGACGTAAAAGGGTCAATCTTCAGCTCAAAGACCACGCTCATCAAGTTCTGTAAGGTTGAAAAAAAGTAGATTATTCGACCCTGCGGGAAGCAGGCTCCTCCATTGAATAGCCTAGAATTCTTTGAGTTGTTAGCGCGATTTCACTTTTTAGAGTCGGACAATATTTTAGAAGCTTCTAGAAGCAATCTCTCCCTCGAATTTAGTATCGGATCTTCAACAATCATATCTCTTAGAGTCATCAAGCATTGACCAAGTTCTTCTCCTTCTTTGAATCCAAGTGCCAGTAGATCGTCACCATTAATGACCAGTTGATCAATTCCATTTCCCTGAAGTCGTTCTTTCTCTGTTGCAATAAGCTCGTCAAAACGCCGAAGTCGCTCTCTGAAAACCGCTTCTTTTTCGACGGGCGGGCAATCGGCTATTTTTAATTGCCGCCACGCATCATAGTGCTCCCTTGTGTCTCTCATAATTCGCCTTGCTCCACTCGGCCCACAGTCGATGCTTCGCATATGTTGAGCTACTAGTGTTGTGACTCCATCAATGTCTTCTTTGGAAAATCTGAGCCTCTCAAGCACGGATCTGGCAATTTTTTCACTCAACTTTTCATGTTGATAAAAATGCCGATCCCCATCTTCATCTACAGAAAGAGTCAAGGGCTTGCCTGCATCATGGAATAAAGCAGCGAGACGAACAATCTTGTCTTTGGGGCAACGTGAAACAACAGTTAATGTGTGCGCTAGAACATCTTCAAAGTGGAAGCGGTTCTGTTCGAAGTCACGCATTGGAGTAAGCTCGGGGAGTATCACATCAATTATTCTCAGATCAAAACCGCAGCGAAGGGCGTTTGCAGGGTTTTTGCTCATGATTATTTTTTCAAACTCATCGTGAATTCGCTCTATGCTGACTTTTCTCAATTCTTCTCGAAGCGCCAATGCCGCCTCTCTTGTATCTGTATGAATGCTTCTGTCTTGAGCAGGGCCAAATCGAAGCATTCGCAAAATCCGAAGAGGATCCTCATTGAATCGATCAAAGGGACTTCCAACACAGCGCAGAACGTTTAGTTCAAGATCCATAATTCCATGAAGTGGATCCAGCAGTATCTTGTCATCAATGGAAAATGCAATTGCATTGATTGTAAAATCTCTACCTTTTAGGTCAGAGGTGACAGAGTCTGAGAAAGCAGGATTATTAGTGCCACTTGGTTCACGAAAGCTAGTAATCTCAATCTTAGGATGCCCAGGTATTAGAACAATTCCTCTTTCAATAGCTGTTTCTACGAATCTTAATTCTGCGGCGCATAGTTTTTGAATCAAGTCTGAAGGTTTAAGCGATGTTGCAAGATCAAGATCAACAGACTCATTGCCACATAAGATATCTCGGGTGCTTCCGCCAACAAGATGCAATTTAGCCTCAGGGCCAAGAGCTCTCCTGATTTTAATTAATAAGGGGTCTTCGCAAAGATCAATAAGCCTTGCGAGTGCCTTTTCCTTGTCTATCAGCATTGCACCTTCCAAAAATCATCCACAAATTCAA
>JAAZON010000213.1 GCA_012797725.1 SAR324 cluster bacterium
CTCGGAGAATCAAAGCAATATTAATACTCCGAGCGAGAATATTGAAAAACAAGCAATGCCCGGAAAAGGCTCAAGAAATGAACCTAGTTTCCTTGAGACTGAGGCTTCCACGGACGAGCTTCATCTGATTCCCAAGAAGGATTCGGAGACGGAGACTCAAAAGACGAGGGCAGAAACATGGGTCGATGCTCTACCAAATACCCCCGTCCTGCCCGAGAAGAACAAAGAGATATCAAAAGGAGTACCTTCACAATGGTGGTAAGAACTTATCTTTTCAGATCCATCGTGTGCGCACTGCTGTGCTGCTTCGGCGTCGCTGCAGAAGATACATCCAATTTAAACGCTCCATTATTTTTTATTAGGCACCAAGTATCAAATGAAACCCCCTTCGTAGGTGAGCAGATTATATATACGATTGAGTTTTATTCCCGAATACAGCTTGAGATCTCCCGACTTCACTTCATAGCTGAAGCCTTCAACGATTTCGACCTTAGCAGCGAAAAAACAACAGAGATAGCTCAAGGCTACTCCTATAAAGTCTTGCGGCAAAAATATTACCTTTATCCTTTAAGACCTGGAAAACAAAACATTATTACACAAAGAATTAATCTTGCAGCACACCTTGGAAAGAATTCTTCTCCCGAAATTCCAACTACAGTAGTGGCAAGACCACTAGAGCTTAATGTTAAGGCGCTACCCCCTCTGCCGGATGAGTATAAGTCAATAAATCCTGATTCTATCATAGTTGGAAAGAGCCTAATCGATCTGAAATGCAATCCTTTGCCTATTGAACTTGGACAAAGCAGAAAATTGGAGGTGCATTTGCAAAGCGATGGAGATCTTAGCTCATTTAAATTCAGCGTTGAAGGGACGGATGGGTTTCGTGTATATGAAGAGGCTCCACAGTTTGAGCAATTGAATACCGGCAGCTATTTTCTGTTTAAAAAAGTATTCACTTATACACTCTTACCCTTGCGAGGGGGAATGCTTAAGATCAAAGGGGCGAAAATTCTATCATTTGATCCTAGAACTGAAATGTATTCTTGGTTAGAGGCTCCCACTCTCAAATTCGAGGTTCAAACTCCCTTTACAAAAAAACAAGAATCAACTCCATTAAACAAGCAGACTCCGACTCCTGTCCCAATCAAGGAATCACTCCGATATCATGAGCCAAATGGCATGGAAGAACTTGTAAGCCGTTTTAGTGTCTCTTCTTTCCTTCTTTTGTGCACAGTCATAGGACTCAGCTTTGTTACTATCTCGCTTCATGTAAATCTTCGAAAACAAAGACGAGAAAAACGACTTCCTTTTTCTGAACTCCTTCGAAGTTCCCAAGATCTTATTCAATTGAACCATGCATTTCGACAATCATTGAATGATTTGCTTGCCGCAGAGCTTGATAGCAATGGACTTAAGCAGCTTTTAAAGGAGAAAATTCCGGATTCTGATATCCGTATGGAGGTAGAAACCTTGCTTCAGGATTTCTCTATGGAAATTTATTC
>JAAZON010000214.1 GCA_012797725.1 SAR324 cluster bacterium
AATTCCACACTTTCTTAGCAGCATTAACCATTGATTTGAAGAATGATTTGATGCCATCCCAGATACTGTAACAAAATCGTGCAATTCTGGCAACCATGGTTTTCTCCCGATTTTAAGATTTAGGGGGGATAACAGTCTCCCCCCAAAGTAGCTGCCTACTGGCCGTTCTCGACATCGTCCGGATTGGGCGAAGTCGGAATGATGCTGGACAGGATCTCCTTCACGGTGCTGGCCGCCACACGAACGCCAGCGGCGGCACCCTTCAGAGAACCGGGCTTGGCAATCTCGTGGATGTCATGCTGATTAGTTTTCGCATTGACAGTCCACATGATGTCCACCTTGGAGCGATTGCTGGCAATAGCCGCCAGCACGAGGGCCAGGGTGCTGAGGTCGTCGTTCTGGATGTCCTCAACTGGGTCCCAGTCCATCATGTTGGGGGCGATGCATTCATCGCTCTCGAACTGGATCTGCAGGTTCGAGTTCTTGAAGTCCTCCTTCACCTCCCGCGTGAGCGTGAAGGGCTTGCCGGCCATAGCCGCGTAGTCCACGGCACCAAGCAGGCGCATCAAATTGATGCCACTCTGCGTGTTACCACGGACAGCTTCCGGAGTGTCCGACGGGTTGAACGTAATGTTCATGGTCTTCCGATTGGACATGGTCGGGGACTGGTTGCGGTCAACGCTCCGAATGAGTTGCTGTTCTTCGGTGCCGTCGGCCTTCTTGCGGGGATCAAGGTCGAGGCGAATGCGGGCAACGAAATTGTTGCTGTTCGCCGCAGCGGAACGAGCCAGGCTAGCCGCCGTGACAGTTGCGCTCGACACTTCGCCGGACGACGGAGTGTACGAAGCGGTGGGGTTTTGAAGATTGATCTTCATGAGTCATGCCTCCTGAACAAGCTAAAATATTTTTCAATACCTTGACGAGTCTCCTCATCATATTCAGGGTACTGGTCATTGTATACCCTGAATACCCTCTGAAGAAGCTCTGTCGGAGCTACTTTCCAAATCAATGAAGTACGAAGATTATATCCTAGTACATCCCTGAAATCAGTAGCCCTTATAGCACCAAGAAGAGAGAAAAACCACATAGAGATCATATCATAGTGACCAGGTTTTGCAACTCTTCTCATGATGTCAGCCAGATTATGAACAACACCTGGCTTCTGTATTCTTCCTTCCTTATCCACAACACCATGCAAGAATCGGGTTACTTCCGACCATTCCATGGTTGATGTGAATCCTTCTTCACTGTTAACATCAAACTGCTCTGCATATTGCTGAGTCAATTTGGTATACATTTCCATAACGACGAGGGCGTATTCTTTCAACTCGTTAACAGCCATGATATCCAGAGAAGCGTTAACTAGAGGATCAAGTTCTTTCAGGATGGCTGTGAAGATTGGCGTGTACATGTGCATGAAGCTCTGGTTAAAGATGATTGAATACTTATTCTCGTACGGAGTACCTGCATACCCACGAGGGATAAGGCTGGTAAATTCCAGAGAGATGAAATCGTCAACGATTTCATAATACGGATGATTGAAGATTTGGTATGCAAGCTTCTTATTGTTTGGCAACCAAACGTTCAGCACCCAAATCCAATAATCGCGTAGGAACATCCACCAATCCAAATATTGGTCTTTGGAATAGGGGATTTTATGTCCCGTATCGCGGACAAACTCCAGGAGCATTCCGCTGAGCGTAGGCGGCGAAGAGAGTTTTTCAGGGTTGAAGAACAAAATCGCGTTAACAGGATTTTCGTGATCGTGAACGAACAAAAAATCCTTTTCAAGTTGATCTGAATAATCAACTTGAATGATATTGTGTTTAGGCTTAAAGTCTTCGATAACGCGCTGAATATGTTGCCTGAGTTGTGTTTTCTCTTCGTCGGAAAGATTCTGCTTCTTGCAAATTCTTTCGAAGACAATCCTAGTCACGCGATTGTCTTCGATACCGATAGCGGCTTTGGAAGTAAGCGTTTTGTAAGCAGCATAAACGACTTCTGAGACGCTCATAATGTCGCATTCGTTGATATTTTCGCCCTTAAGCCCTTCCAGCCTGCTACCCTGCTTACAGAATCCGGTAACCCATGTTGGTAGAATGCCTGCTAAATCACCATCGAAATCACCTGAAGCAGTAGCCCAATCCTCCGGATGCAGTTCGACTACGTTTCCGAAAGACCAATCAACTACTTTCGCGGTGAATGAATCTCTCGTTCTCACCTTGCGAGGATCGACTTCGGTGATGCAATCGAGATTTGGGTTTCTAACGATGGTGATATATCCGTTGGCATCAACGATGGGTTTGAAGTCTAGCGGGATTCGGCACTCGCCCTGCTTCAGTCCGATTCCAGGTGCGGCTAGCCGATACCCATACTTGACATGGGTCATGCCTTTTTCGTTGGCTACAATCTTGTTAGCCAACTTGTAGGTACATTTGGCTTTGAGAGCAACCTTAGCAAGAAGGTTGGCAACTCTTCCAATGACCTGCGGGTGGAACGGAGCCATGCCCATTTTTATCAGCACCATAGCTGATTGGAAACTGGACAGGCTGCTCTGGGACATATTATCATATTCAAGGATCTTCTCAACTACACTATACTTTTGGGAAACAACCTTTCCTTCACACATGAAAGAATCTTCGATGGCGTTTCCTTTAGTATAGATCAAATCAATGACTCGCTGAATCTTAGCTAGTTCATTACGGATCAAACCCTTGATACGATCTTTGTCGGGTAGTCCTCTAGCAACCAATTGACGGCTAACATTGCTATAAGGCTTCTTAGCAGCGGCATCGTCACTAAAGATTCCGATATCATCGGAACTAATCTCACATGCAGGATATGAGATAGTTGGTGTGGCACAGCCCGGACATTTTGTAACGTTACGGCTCAATGGCAACCAACGCCATGAACATCCGGGGTTTTCACACATGGACAAGCGATGTTCTCGAGCTTCAAGATCAAGACGTGCACGACGTTCTTGCTTGATGGCCTTCGGGTTAAAAACAACCCGAATAGTGTCCACATCAAGCGGAAGACCGAATTCAGATTCCCATACGTGGTCTGGAAGGAATCGAATGCATCCTTTCACGGAGCTGGATGCACACTGCAGCATTGTCACATCGCTAATGTAGCCACTTGCGGCCATTAGTTGCATTCCGCAGGTTGCCGGCATGAAGGCAATGATGCCATCATACTGAGTCAACCGATCAAGGATAATTCCACGCAACAAGGGCTTTTTGGATTTCTCCAAAATCTCTCCGAGCCTCACACGAGATTTGGCTGACGGAGTCGCAAAATAGCTACTTTCGAAATGCAGCTGGTTACAGGGCATCACGAATCGCTTGACGGTAGTGACAAGCGACATTCTGGACATTCTTTCCTCATTTCCCATTAGTGGGACGTAAAACAGTTCCATCCCACTACGGTCAGTAAACGATGTAAGGTGAGGCTGATTTCCATACTTCGCATAGAAATCCTGGAATCGTTCAAAGGTTTCTGGAGTCGGCGGATACTCAGATGGAGCAACTGGAAGATTCTTAAACTGCTTGGGGATTCTATCCTCCGGCCAAGGGCCAAAGCGCGCTTTCAGGCAATCTTCTCCGATAAGAATTCCAAGCTTATCTTCGCCGTTGCCACGAAAAGCAGCTTCATCACAATACAGGAATGTGGCACTAGTCACCATTCCTGTACTAGTGCCGAGAGGATAGAGGGCATCGATGGTTGGAACACCGGTTCGTCCAGTCATTACTTGTTCAAACAACTGTGGTGATCCAAGCATCGTATTTCTCTGCCCCGTGTTAGGATCAATAACCTTCACGAGATAGATGCTTCCGCCCATGCGTTTAGCTGTGGTATAAGCCAAACAAGAACGCATTCGGAATTTGTGGGTTTGAAGATAGTTTTCGATCTCAATGATAGGTCGATCAAATGATCGGCTTTTCTTGAGGATCTTAGCAAGTTCTTCATCATCAGGCATACGAAAGTTGGGAACTTTCGTTTTCCCGATGATCTGCTGGGCAATGAGATAGTATCCAGGGACTTGAATAAGGTTATAGCGCCAGATATACTCCAACTCATTTTCAAGATCGCGTTCACTCATGAACGATGCTGGAGTTTCCGGACTGCAAAACCTTTTCACAAGTTCCAGGACTTTGTCCTTCTCATACTCGTCTGAACTGAAGGTTTGCCCATTGATTGAGAATGAAAGAATTCTACAGATATTTCCTGCTAATCTTTCAATCTCGATACTGTATGGGCCCACCTCAATCAGGCTGAGAAGGGCCCGCTGGGCCATCTCCTTTCTGATCTCCTTCAGATTCATTGTTCCTCCCGATTTTTTGGATTTCTTCGTCGAAGAGCATGGGCCTGTAATCTCCTAGCGCTACTCGCGCAAAGATCAGACCGCTGTACTCTCTCAAGAAAAGAGAAATAACTTTCTCAAGCTCTATCTCAATTCCTCTAAATACTGTTTCTACCGGTTCCACTTCCAGCAGAATTTCATCTGATAGTTTTCTGCTTTTGATAATGAACGGTACTACTAGTTCCCTGCCGTCTAGATTAAGGTATGCCTTAGCCGGCATGTCGTTGTTAAGCCGGCGCGGAAACACTTGAATTTTCTCTATCATCGTTTTCCCTCAAGCATACCGCGTTATTGGGAACAGATTGAAGAATCTGTCTCATAGATTCCAAAACGGCTTCTTCCTTCATATCAGATCGTTCTGCATCCTCTCCGAAGGAAGGATAGAACGAAATGATAATGCTATTATGAAAAACACTAGAAAACCTTTTAACAGACTCAATTGTTTTGGAAAAGGCATGTCTAAATTGGGCCACTCCAAGATATTCGGATTTAGATTCGTTGTAGGTTGGTTTCACAATATAAAACAGACAATCAACTGTTTTACCATAGACTTTTACGCTCCAACCCATATAGTTGGTTAGTGCTGGAGCTTTCTGTATCATTGGAAGAGAAGAAACGATAAGTTTACAAAACTCATCGTTCTTAGCCATCATAAGGCTAATCAAAGGTGGAACGTAGAGATTCGTCCTATAGGTATAGGACGATATCTCAATAGGTACAATCAGGATATCTTGATTACCAATTGTACCTATAAGTTCTGCTTCCGTCCGATCAATTAACGTGACTTTCATGTTCTAATGCTCCTAGAGCTTTTTCAAGAATTGGTGGAAGATTTTGAATAAATTCATGTATCGTGCAGTGCCATACGTTTAGGTCTTGGCTTAACCTAGTTACTGTATCAATACAATGAATTCTTGCCTCTTCTTCTGGAGTAAAAATGCAGAATTTATCATTCACTTGTAGAAGACAACAAGTGATGTCGCTGAGATGGTCCCTATGGATAAGCCCGAGTTTTAAATTTTTGGATAATTTCGAGGAAGAGGATAATAGCGTTTTACAGAAAAATTGCTTCTTGACCATCCAGCTTCTCCTTGTCCCAGGTAGAATGTGGATAATGCATAATCGTCAGGCCGGGCTATCCACTATACTCTACTTAGAGCACGAGTATAGTGGATAGCCACGAGCCCGGGAAGCAAGTTACTCGTATAGGGCCGCTCCCTACCCGTTACTCCCTATACGAGAATCCTATACCTGGAGTAGGCTTGTTAAAGGACATATTAGGGTCTCCTACGTAGGGACTTTCAGTCTAAAGGATAGATTCTCGCCATTCTCTAAGCTGCTCTTCGTAGAATGGCACCTCGACGGGTTTAAACCCGTTTCCCATACAGAGGTCTCCGTCCAATGTTTCTAGTTTGGTTGAATGCTCCAACCAAAAACAGAGAAACAAGTCGGAGCCATCATTTTGCATGGCATTGTGAAAATGGATACAGTTCATGCAGTTTGGTTCCATGATCATCTTCCGTTTTCCTGAAGCTTACGCATGATGTTCAGCTTGAACGTATGCGCATTCATGCTGCCCGAGGTGCCATTATGCTTCTTAGTGAATAAGAAGCGCAAGTAGGTCTGGTTGGATAAGTAGATGATAACTTGATAGTCGTCCGCGGAGTGGACATCACCATACTTATACCCAATAGTGGAACAAGTAACAGTAACGATACTGCGGATAGGAAGGATCAAGTTATTTCCCTTGACTTTCTGCGATCTATGGACTTCCATAATGAGAAGTCCATCCACCTGTTTGTGAACCGTGAATTCCTTGTTCAGAGTCAGAAGATTAGGTCTTTTGCGGGATCTTGACTTTTCCATTTTCTTCTCCATTAAAGGGGTTATGTAATTTCTACCTTTTTAGTTTAAGTAACTTATCAAAAAAAGAGAAAAAACAAGACATTGATCGTTTCTGAGTTAACGAAGGGGAATAACGTTAACTCATTAGAAATCAATGTCTTGCATGGAGAAAATAGAAGGTACGAGAAACATGGAAGGACTGAGGCTGGAGAATGTGAACTAATTCAATTTGAATCAGTATTTTAGCTCCTTTGCAAAGAGTGCTTCGAAATAATCGAGCTAAGTTCACTTATAACATCGATTAGTTTCTTTTTATCGCACTCTATGCAACAGGTGTCCGGATCGATATCGACTTGGGACATGTCGCGCAAAGCGAGAACCAATTTTGTGCGAGCAGAAATTGCTTTGGAGACTGAGGAAGATGTTTGAGCAGGAGATGCCGAGAATGATTTGTGCTTATTGCAGATCATACGATCACCTCCTTATATGGGATCGTTTCTTACCCTATAAAGGGATGATCACGCCAACGGCGGCCACAACATTGACAGTGTTCCCACGGCCAATGCAGGCCTAAAAGGTTCTTAATAAAGGCCGCGGTGAGACCACAGCCAAGTACCCCATATAATCTCCCCTAATAACTAGTAATACAACCAATATACCTCTTCCTAGTAAAGGAAGAGATGAATCAGAATCCAAGAAAATTGCAGAAATTAGAAAAGGAATTAGAAGGATTATAGGACATTAAAAAGAACCTAGAAATTAATTAAAAAGAATTACAGGAATTAAGAGGAAGAGAGAGTAGGTGTGGTTGCAGAAACTCTGACTGGGCAATTTTCGTGCCAATCGAAGTTTCACCTTTTTTACACTTTTTCCTCTAAATTCCTGTAATAAATTTTTTTTAAATTTGGGAATTTCTAAGAATCGAGTATATTAGCAGAGAAATGGTAGTCAGAGGTAGGCTTTCTACCTGCTAATTTATCGATCATATATTGGGAAATTGCCTTATTAAAGGACTTACAGTTAACGAGAATGGGGATAGCCTGGCCGGTAACCTGCCAGGAATCACCATTAAACAGGCCCTCTGACATCCCGCAATGGCATACACGCCACTCGGGAATCATCTTTATCATGTCCTTACATACTGGACAGTATATTAGCATCATGGATATTACCTCCTATCCTCCGGTTTTCTTTGAGTATTGCTACTCAATTCTTCCTTATTCCATGCTATTACCCTAATTCCTTGGGTAAGATAGACAATGGAAGCCATAATTGAAGCTGACATGCCTAATACCGTGTATATAGGGTCTTCTTGTGTTAGGTAGATAAGGGTTCCTACCCCGGAACTGAAGAGAGATAGCAGGAAAAGTACTACTGCTAACTGTAGCTTTTTCAATGCCATAAGTGTTCTCCTTTTTATCTATAATTTAAATGACTTAAACTATAGATAGAGTTAAGGTTAGTTCTACTCTTCTTTTTTACCCCTTTTTCCCATAATGGGAAGAGGTTATACCTAAAAAGAGGTAGTAGAGAGATAGATAGATAGATAGATAGATATAGAGATAGTTATCCAGTAGTAGTTATTTAATGGACTACTATGTGGATATCGGTATCGGGTCGCCTGCAAATTCCCATACCATCCTCCGGTTATGTATGGGTGTGGTTTAGCGGGCCCCCTGCG
>JAAZON010000215.1 GCA_012797725.1 SAR324 cluster bacterium
GTATTTCCATTCCTCCAATTCGGAAAATATCTCTTGGCTTGAGTGAGGAGAGGACTCTAGAGAGGGGCAAAGCGTATTCAGCCCCAATAATAGAATGATCCTTTTGAACTTGAATTGCTCCGCTTAACTCGCCTTGTAATATTCTTTTTAAATCTTCTTCAGGCGCGCATGAGTATAGTTCATTATAGCGATTCCTCGCCGTCACTTCTCGATCAAAGGCTAAACGAAGCTCTTTTGAAAAACAACTTTGACTTGATTGGACTCCTCCAAGAGATGTTACTGTTGGTCTAATGTCAACTTCCACTTCTTCTGCTGTTAAAGAATACCCTCTATAATTTATTATAACGATTCACACTGCGAAAGTCTTGATGTTGAGAAATAGAATTTGAAAATCTAATCAGAGTTAAAAAAACTTGTTTTTGTGCTCTTAAGTCCATGCATTTTGCATCTGGAAAAGAAATGAGAAAGGTGCAAATGCAGAAAGTAGATTGGTACTGGATTTATTTGTAAATACTTGCTAAAACTCAATATTCTTTGCATTTTGGATTACAGATGCGCTTTATTGAAAGATTCAGGCAGCTCAATATTTTCAGCGTGCTAACAGGACTTTTCTTTCTAGCCTATTGTTATTTTTTCTGGAAGGGTCTGGACGGAAAATGGTTTCACCCTGATTGGTCCACAGATGATGCGCTTCAGCAGGTCTATCCATTTTACAAGGTAGTTAATCCGGGTATTTTTGCAGGTGATTATATTACCAAGATGATGGAGTGTTATCTTGCCCCACTTCATTATTGGCTCTCATATGGAATTACGCTCTTAACCGGAGACCCAATAATGATGGGGCATTGGGTCATGCTTCTTCAGATATTGATGGCTTTATTTTTTATTTTTATGACAGTGCGCCACGCGGCGGGCACACCAGCAGGATTTTTCGCCGCCACCTGGTTTTTGCATACTCGGTATGTCATACAAAGAATGACAGGTGGACTTCCTCGAGGATGGGCGGCAACTGTTTTGGCCGGATTTCTGTATTTTTTGATGATTGGTAATCATTTGGCTGTGCTGGCAGTGTTGTTTGTTGGCTGTCTTTTGCATCCCCCTACTACTCTAATATGCGCGGTCTGTTATGGAATATTCCTTTTGTGGAAAGTGACTTTTCTCAATTCATGCCCAGAAACAAAGCAGCATCTATTACGTTACATTCTGCTTTCCCCTTTTTATTTAATCACTGTCTTCTCAATTGTTCGCATGCCCCCTGAAATTGGAAATATGGTAACTTATAAGCAGGCCCTTGAAATGCCTGAATTCCAACGAGTGCAGCCAGACAAAGGGATTCTTACAGAAGGGCGTTTTCCCTTTGTGCCTCTAAGTCCGGTTATTCAAGAGGTGAAAACTTTTGCTTTCATGGCTTTTACAGGGCGCTTGTACGATCCAGGACCTTTTGTTAAAAAAACGATTCGTCCTGTAGTGGTTTTTATACTTTTTGCTGTGATCGTTACGAGTCTTTGGAAAAAAATAAAGCTGATCCCCCCCGAACTTTATTTTTATCTGTTAGCAATAGGAATTGTTTATCAGGCATCTAGATTATTAGCCTTTCGACTTTACGTCCCTGATCGGCATTTGCAGTTCCCTATGGCAATCTTTTTCATATTGGCATTTACGATTGGAATATGGCGATTATTCTATCCTATAAAAGAAGCCTGGAGTTTTAGTGTGAAATCAAATTCTTTCAAGAGCCCGATTCCTTTAAAGGCTGGAGGATGGGGAATGGTCGGTCTTTTGATGCTTGGAGCCTTCATTTATATAGGCTCAGGCACTGCTCTTAAAGGCTCCTTAAATTTCAATTGTGCTCGCCACTCAAAAGGCCCAGTGTTTGAGTGGATCTCAAAAAATCTCCCCCCAAAATCTTTAATTGCTGGCCACCCAAGTTCGCTTGATTATTTGCAGCTCTTCGGAATGCGAAAAGCCTACGCAACTACTGAAACATATCACCCTTTTTTTGATAAATACCTTGCAGAAATCACAAGACGTCTAACGATAAGTTTCAGGGCTTTGTATTCAAGAAATGTAAATGAATTTGTGTCTTTGCTAATACCAGAAGGGATTGATTATTTCCTTTTTGAGAGAAGACTTTTTTATCCTCATAATTTGAAAGAGGCAAAATATACGGCTCCTTTTGACAAGCTTGTAAGAGAATTAAGTTCTGATGAAGCAAGTAATTATGTCTATAAAAAGCTGCCCTCAACATTACGGATCCCGATGACAAGGGAGACCCTTGCGAAGTATCCAATTTTCCCTTATTGGGATGAAAGCTATGTTTTAGTAGATGTTAAAAAACTTGCAAACTCTTTAGAAGGAAAAGCTGAATGAAGTGGAAGCCAGGCTTTATTGTTATCTGCCTAATACTTGTGCTTAGTATGATTGCTGCACTATTTGGCCTCGGACTCTCATATCATGGAAGTTTTGGACCCCGGGATTCGCTTGGGGAACTATCGATGATTGGTGGAGATGCCTGGGTTCAAGATGGAGCAAGTATTCGTTTTTATAGCTTAGCCCCGAAAGGGAATCATCTGAGACTTCATATGCGAGGCTGGAGACCTATAGGGCAACCAGAAGCAAAATATGAGATTAGTGTTTGTGGTCAGATTGTTGCTGCATTTGAAGACAATGGCAAGACTGTCCAAAATGTACCGCTCTTGGGACAATGTGAACCGAGACTCGTAAGTTTTAAAGTTTTGAATCCTATAGCTCCTAGTCCTAACGATCGGCGCCGTCTAGGTTCTCAGTTAAAGAGCTTGAAGCTTACCTCAAAATTGGGAGTTCCCATACTGCAGCCCAGAACAATTATCGTTGTAGGTGCAGCCATTGCAGTTCTTTCACTTCTAGGAATGTTTTTGCTTTGGACATCAGGGCAGATCTATCTTTCACTTCTGATTCCAGTGGTCTCCTTTCTATTTCTGATGAATGCAAAATTTATGGAGTATCATAAATTGTTCCCTTTGTGGTTGCTATGCGTTGGTATGGCAATTGGTGTGCTAATAGTGCCTATTCTTGATGCGAAAATAGCGAAGAAAGATCAAGGAATAAAAAATAGTCATTTTAGACAGGCAGACGGCGGATCTTTTTCCTTGCTATTACTAATTGTTGTTGCAGCAGCAGCCTTTCGATTCTATCACCTTGATTTTGGTTTACCCGAAAATTATCATCCTGATGAAGTTCCAAAAGTAAATGCAATTATGAGAATGGTTCAGAGTGGGACACTCAACCCCAATTATTTTTTGCATCCTTCGCTGTTGCTTTACAGCACTTATTTTACGAATACCGTGCTCCACTATTTTGGAATAAGTGGTGAGTTTCGAGACACAGCATTTCTTGCTGGTAGGGTGGTGAGCTGCTTGGCTGGCATATTCTCAGTAGTCTTGCTCTATTACATAGCTAAGAATCTTTATAGTAGTGGGACTGGGCTTCTTGCTGCCGCTCTTTTGGCATTCAGCCCTATACATGTAA
>JAAZON010000216.1 GCA_012797725.1 SAR324 cluster bacterium
CCCCAAGTGGAATCGACTTGCTCCTTTTGTCGCTAAAAGGAAGGCTCTTTTTTTTGCCCACCTTGACAACAAGCCCGTTAATACGTGTTTTTTAAATTGCCAGTATTTCGGATGAATGCTCACAAGAGGTGGCAAAGAGTCAAAGCTTTGTTCGAGACCTTTGATAATTTCGTCTCGCATCTCCTCTTCATTTAGTGCTTTTGACTTCAGGTAGCTTTTTTCAGTATTTTCCGTCTGAATGAAATGGAGCTCCTCCACACCCATCGTAGAAGAGATCTGCAATATCTTTTTAACGGTCTGTGGGCGAGGAATTGCAACAATGACTATACATCGAGTCCGCTCCAGCGGTTCCTCATTCATCACGTAATCTAACCTAACCTCGTCTTTAGAAACACAAACTATTCTTGCGCGCCCTCTTTTTCCTCCATAAATCGAGGCTCGACACTCTATTCCAACTTTCACTTCATGAGTCTCGCGAAGATATAACGCCCTAGCACCCTTAACTATCGCTGTGCCATCTTTACATTCATCTGGAAGCAAAATTAGCGAATTCAAAGCCCACCCTCGTCTTAAATTCCAGTACCCAGAATAATAGGTTCTTCACACTATTTTCTGTCACCCGCCCGTTCCTCATTGTGTTAGCGCCGGGATTCGCCTTATCTCATAGCTCCCCCGCTCACTAGTGCTGCTTTGGTACTAGTGAGCGAAAGCAAAAAATCTATTTAAGGCAAAACCCGAGTATCCCTTTTAAGGGGTGACATCATCATAAGTCTAATAAATGCACCGCCTATATTCCAAGAAACTACACCTAATTATCCCATAATTCTATTGGAAGCTTGTTATTTCAAAGGACTAAAGCTTCCCTTGCCTTCCTGATTGCGCTAAATTTAAGACTTCTATTAAAACATTCAACGAGTTCAAGGATGTCAGAGGACAAATTAGATCTAATGTCTAGAAAGATAAGAAAAATAAATCCGCTTGGTTTTAGGGTAGTAATATCGATTCTTAATGAAAATGACATGACAGAAGGAGGGCTCTACCTGCCAGAAGGTGCAAAACAAAATATGAACGAGAGTCTCCTAGCCCGAGTTATCGAGGTCGCCAGTGCGACGGATCAGGACTCAGATGAAGAACATAACATAAGTGGAATACCACTTGGAGCCACGGTTCTTATTGCAAAGAACTCAGGAATCAAAGTCCCATGGGATGAAAAGCTAAGAATTGTAAATTCAAAAGACATTCTTGCCCTTGTTGAAGAAGTCAGTGTTATTTAAACGAGAATACCTATTGACACAAAGACCATCAACTCTCAAGCTTTTTCTATGGGAGCCTCTTTGATTGAACCTGCAACATCTCTGAGTTTAAAAGACATTGAGAAAACCCCCCTGCACTCAGTTATTGAGTATTATATCCATTATTATGCCTCAGGCTCTAGTCATACGGCAAAAGCAAAACAACTAGATCTACAGCATTTCTTGAACTTCCTTCAATCTCTAAAAGGCTATAGCAAAGTCGAAAAACTTAAATTGGCAGACTGGGATCATGCCTCTGTTCAGCGTTTTGTTGAGGATTCCCTGAACCATGGAGAAGCTCCAACTTCAGTGGCTAGACGACTTGCAACTCTGAAGCATATGGGGCGAACTCTTTCCGAACGTTTCCCTGGTTTTATTAATCCAGCTCGTGAGGTCAAATCTCCAAAGCTTCGAGCCCTAGTGCCCAAAGCTCTTGAACCAGATGAAATAAAGGCCATAAGGGAAAAGGCTCAAATTCGGTTGAAGGAGAAAAGCTCCTTTAACCGCCTTCGGAATCAGGTTCTTTTCGACTTTATGCTTGATACCGGTCTGAGAGCTGATGAAGTCCGACTCCTGAAACTTTCTCAAATTGATCCTGACCTTGAGTGGATTCAAAGCGTTAGAACCAAGGGCAAACAATATAGGAACGTTTATATTACTTCCTCGATGCGTCCAAGACTGAAGAAATATCTAGAAGCTCGCTCACAACAGCTTAAGCGTTTTTATGCAAAACTGAGCAATGCCCAAGACAAAGCGCTTCCTCTATTTATAAGCACCTATAACGCAAACGCATCTGATCCTGGATCTTTTCTAATGGGGGCAAAGAGCATTTGGCGTGCCATAAATGAACTATCTAGGGGAACGGGACTTCACCCCCACCTTCTACGGCACTCTTATGCAATTGATTTGTTGAAGAGCACTAATGACGTGCGCTTGGTGGCCCAGGCTCTCGGACACAGTGATGTTAGAATCACCATGCGATATACGGAAAGAGCCCAAGAGGATATAGCGAAAGCCCTTGAAAAGGCTCGCCGGAGGAACCCCTGAGCGGTCACTCCCTATCATTATAAGCACCATCTCGCTTAGGCTCCACCTTCGGAGCGTAATCCAATCTATGGAAA